>JAITAX010000047.1 GCA_031283865.1 Eubacteriales Family XIII. Incertae Sedis bacterium | reverse complement strand
GCAGAATTTGCTTATTTCGGGGCCGGGGGCTTGGTATTCCACGGAGCGTCATTGCGGTATTCAAGGGCCGCGCCCTTTGCGGCCACCGCAGCGAGCATAAACGCCGCGCTCTTTGCGGCGTTGTGTAGAGCGGATAGGATTACAAAGCATGCGGCCGACTAACTTTGAATAATAAGCACCCCATGAGAAAAAATGTAATTTTGATCGGCGCAAGACGCTTTTATTTTTTGGGAAGCTATGATATAATAGCCGCAAGGGTTGCGATCATTCTACGAAAAGGAAGGACAATATGAAACGAAAGGTATGCTTTATGTTCATCAACGCCGCGGTTGGCGAGCCTGTGCGCACATCTGTCGATCTCGGCCAAAGCGAGATGATCATGCTCGGCGTGGGCGGCTACGCGTCCGCCTGCGACGAGGCGCGCAAGCTGGCCGACGAGGGCGTGATTTTGCTTGAGCTGTGCGGCGGCTTCGGGACCATCGGCTGCGCGCGCGTGACGGAGGCGGTCGCGGGCCGTCTGCAGGTCGGCGTCGTGCGTTTTGACAACCATCCCGGCTACGACAACGCGTCCGGGGACGACAGATGGGCAAAGCGGGACAATTTTGCTTGAAGAAAGGTTGATGCGAAAATGAATGAAGAGATCATCGTGCTGACAGAGGAGAATTATGACGCGGAGGTCCTGCAGACGCCCGCGCCGATTGTAATTGATTTTTACGCCGACTGGTGCAATCCCTGCAAGCTGATGGCGCCGGCTTTCGACGAGGCCGCCGCCGAATACGCGGGCAGGGTGCGTTTTGCGAAGATCAACGTCGATGAATCCAAGAAGTTGGCCATAAAGTCCAAGGTGCTCAGCATCCCGACGCTGCTGTTTTTTAAGGACGGTGAGCAGGTCGACCGCGTGACGGGGCCTTTGGACGCGGTACAACTGAAAGGAAGGCTTGAAGCCCTGCTTCCCTGAGGCCCCGCCCTTTGGACGCAGCAGCGGGGTGACGCCCTCGGTTTATACCCATGATTGAATTTTGGTTCCCCACATTTTCCGGCCTATTGAACGTTCTGTTCGCGATCAACTTCGTGATTGCGCTGACGATCATATTTCTGGAAAGGAAAGACCCTTCGGCCACCTTGGCGTGGATTATGATTCTCTTTCTCGTGCCGGCTGTGGGGATCCTTTTCTATTTCATGTTCTCGCAGAACATATCGAGGCAGCGCATATTCAGGCTTTCCCGCTATGAGGATCTCGTCGTCAACAATCCGCTGCGCGAGCAGATTGCGCAGGTCAAGTCCGACCGCTTCCATTACGTCAATCTCGAAGCGCGAAAATGGCAGAGCATGATCCATATGAATCAGACCTACGCCGGATCGATTTTGACGCAGGACAACCGCCTCTCCATCATCACGGACGGCGCCCACATGCTGGATTCCCTGCTGCGCGACATAGCCGAGGCGAAGAGCGCGATCAACGTCGAGTATTACATCGTCAAGAACGACGAAACGGGCCGTTCTCTGCTTGCCGCCCTCACGCGCAGGGCGCGCGAGGGGTTGGAGGTGCGCCTCCTGATCGATGCGATCGGCGGTCGGCAGTTCCATGAATGTCATCTGGAGGCGTTCAAGGCCGCGGGCGGGCGCTTCGCCTTTTTCTTTCCGCCCAAGTTCAAGGTGTTCAGCCGAAAGTGGAACTATCGCAACCACAGAAAGCTCGTCGTGATCGACGGATGTATCGGCTATCTCGGCGGCTTCAACATCGGCAACGAATACCTTGGCAAGGTCAAGAAATTCGGGTACTGGCGCGATACGCACCTGCGCGTCCTCGGAAGCGCCGTTCACGATATGAACGCCCGCTTTATCCTCGACTGGCGCTTCGCATCCAAGGAAAACCTGCTTATCGACCGCGCCTACCCGGGCGATGCGACGGGTCCCGGCAGCACGGCCATACAGATCGTGACCTCCGGTCCCGATTCCTCGCGCGAGGAGGTGAAGCACGGCTATCTGAAGATGATTTCCTCCGCGAAGAAGAACATCTACATACAGACGCCCTACTTCGTACCCGATACGAGCATTCTGGAATCGCTGAAAACAGCCGCGCTCTCCGGTGTGGACGTCCGCATCATGATCCCGCGTATGCCCGATCACATGTTCGTGTACTGGGCCACGTACTTCTACGCGGGCGTGCTGATCGACGCGGGCGCGCGCGTCTACATCTACGACAACGGCTTTTTGCACGCCAAGACGATGGCGGTCGACGGGGAGGTCGCCTCCGTGGGTTCCGCCAATTTCGACATCCGCAGTTTCAGGCTCAATTTTGAGGGGAATGCTTTCATCTACGATACGACCGAGGTCTACAAGATCGAAACGATATTCGAAACCGACGTCGCCCAAAGCCATGAGCTGACAAAGGCGCTTTATCGCGGCCGCTCCTTGAAGATCAAATTCAAGGAGGGGGTGTCGCGGCTGCTCTCCGGCCTGTTGTAGGCGCCGCGGCGCCGGAACGGTTATCGCTTATTCACGAGTTGTTTGCAGCGGCCGCGGGCCGCTACGGAGGAATCTATGGCGCAGCTATACTACAGGTACAGCGCTATGAACGCGGGAAAGTCGCTCGAACTCATACGGGTGGCGTACAACTACGAGGAGCGGGGGATGCGCGTCCTCGTTCTGACGCCCGCCGTCGATGATCGCGGCGGTCCGGGCCGCGTCGTGTCGCGAACGGGCATCATGCGGGAGGCTCTGCCCATCCGCGATGAGACGAATCTGCTGGCCCTGTTCATGGAGGAGGACGCGCGGGAGAAGATCGCCTGCGTGCTCATAGACGAGGGGCAATTCTTAAAAAAACACCACATACAGGAATTAACGGAGATTGTGGACAGCTGCGACGCGCCCGTCATGGTCTACGGGTTAAAAAACGACTTCAAAAATGAACTGTTCGAGGGATCCTACTACCTCTTGGTCTACGCGGACAAGATCGAGGAGATCAAGACCATCTGCTGGTGCGGCCGCAAGGCCACGATGGTGGCTCGCGTCATCGACGGCAAATTCGTCAAGAGCGGGGAACAGGTCGTCATCGGCGGACACGACATGTACGTGTCCCTCTGCCGCAAGCACTACAACGACGGGCGGCTCGGCGAGGAGGGGACGCGCCCCGTCGAAAAGCAGGAGGCGCTTGATTCTTCGCGGCGTCTATAGTATAATCACGGTAGGGGAAAACAACAAAGCAGAGAAGATGAGGAAAGCTTTCCGTGACATCCGAAAACAGCAAAAAACGCGCCTACGGCGCTGAAAATACAATCGAAATCGGCGATACCGGCGCGCGCGGCGCGCTTGCGGGCGCGCAGGGCGGCGAGATCCTCACGGTCAAACCGGCCCTGCTGCTGCACAGCTGCTGCGGGCCTTGCAGCACGGCGGTCGTCGAACGCTTGGCTCCGCAGTATCGCATTACGATCTTCTTTTACAATCCCAACATCTCCGACCGGGAGGAATACGAACGGCGCAGGGACGCGCAATTCGATTTTGCGGAGCGCTGCAACCGCTCTGCGGACAGGCTCGAAGCCTTGGACTGCATCGAGGGGGATTACGAGCCTGCGCTCTTTGAGCTTGCGGCGCGCGGTCTCGCGGACGAGCCGGAGGGCGGCGCGCGCTGCCGCGTCTGCTTTCGCCTGCGGCTCGAAAAGACGGCGGAAACGGCTGTGCTGCGCGGCTTTGACAGCTTCGCGACGACCTTG
>JAITAX010000223.1 GCA_031283865.1 Eubacteriales Family XIII. Incertae Sedis bacterium | reverse complement strand
TTTCCGGTTTTATGACTTTTTGGGAGAGTTTGACCGCGTCATCGAGCAGGTTGACTTTTACAGAAACAAGTGCCGCGAGATGCTGCAGGGCAAGCTGTACGACATAGACCGGCAGCTCGCCGGCGCACCGGACAAATGGGCAAGCGTCACCTACGACGACAAGGCGGAAGAGGTGACGAAATCCCTGCGTTCCAAGACCTTCGAGAAGAAGATATAGCCCGCGCGGACGCCCCTGCGGCCGCACAGCCCCGACCGCTGTTGTTATTTAAATAAGAGAGGATTTCGCTGCGACCGACATTTTTGGCTTTTCAAACCGCATACCGCGCCATCGCCACCAGCCAGATCCTGCTGGACACGGCGGGCAACAACATCTCCAACGTGCAGACCGCGGGCTACTCGCGGCAGCGCGTGGACATCAACTCCGTTTCGAACGGCGGCTATATACAGCGCTACAAGCCGCAGGAGGTTACGGCGGGCGGCGGCGTGGAGGCGAAGCGCGTCACCCGCGTGCGCGACCAGTTCCTGGACGCGCGCTATCGCATGCAGAACGCGGAGGACAGCAAATACGCCGCCATACTCAGCGGCCTCGGCGACCTTGAGAACGTGGTGGATCAGGTTTCTTCGGACGGCCTGCTCGCGGAGATCGCGAAATTCAAGAAAGCGCTCGATCCCATGCTCGAAAATCCGCCGAGCAACGATATGGCTATGGTCGTGCGAAACGCGGCGCAGAAAGTGGCCTCGCTGCTCAACACCTACGCGCAGCACATCGAAAACGTCCGCAACCAGCAGATCTACGATCTGCAAAACGTTCACATAGACACGAACTTCAACAGCACCGTCCAAAACATCGCCGCGCTGAACAAGCAGATCAACGAGGAGATCGCGCACGGCAACACGCCGAACGAGCTGCTCGACGAGCGGGACATGCTCTTCGACAAGCTCTCGGGCCTCGCGAACGTCCGCATAGAAATCACACCCAAATGGCTTTCGAGTTCGCTCAAGGTGGAAAACGTCGCAGTGACTATCGTAGACGAGAAGACGAACACGACGATAGACCTGATTAAGAACGATATCTACAACACGCTCAGCGTCGTCAAAAACAGCGACGGCACGGTCCGCGTCAACGTCAATTCGGCTTTCGGCAACGAAGATCTGGCATTGCCGCCCCATTACGGCAACAACATCACGCCTTTCCTGACGGGCGGGACCATAGGCGGCGCGCTCGACGTCATCAACGGCACGGGGGCGGAGTTTGTCAACTCGACGCCCGAGAACGCGAACACGTTCCGCGGCACGCTGTACTACAAGGGTATGATCGACACCTTTGCCGCGAACTTCGCGCTCGCGCTGAACGACATCAACCACTACAACCCGAACGAGGAAATGCCGCGGTCATTTAAGGTATCGTCCCAAATGCTTCCGGACGGCATTACGCCCAATACTGAATACGACGCTTCGGATCTGTTTTACGATCCGCAACTCGACAGCTCTGACAGCGCCTACGACTCGGTGAAATGGGACGACACGGTGGACGCCTACGCAAACGAACCGCGCCCGCTGTTCTCGACAATCGACGGCTCGGCCGTCGTCACGGCCGCCAACATCCGCATATCGCAGGCATGGCTCGACGACCCGATGTACCTGACGGTCACGCAGCCCGGCGACCAATCCGAGGGAGAGAACATCGGCCGCATGATCGTAGCCATAGAGCGGGGCCTCAAATTCTACCGCGAGGGCGATTCGAGCAGTTATCCGGCTGAGATCTTCAGCGGCACCTTTGAGGAATACTTCACGGGCGTCAACGCGACGCTCGGCCTTGACGTATCGCTCTACACGAACTACTCAGCCACCTCGAAGCAGGTCATGACGACGCTGTTCACGGCGCGCGAGTCCGTTTCGGGCGTCAACCTCGACGAGGAGGGCGTGGCGCTGATGGCCTACCAGAAGTCGTACAACGCCGCCGTCCGCTTCTTCACCGTACTCGACGAGGCGGTCAACAAGATCATCAACGAGATGGGCCTCGCCGGCAGATAGCATAAGGCAAGGGCGGATATCGTAAAAACAGGAGGCTGCCATGCGCATCACCAACCGCATCGTAACGGAAAAATACCTCAACTCCGTCAACAGCATCGCGACGGAGCTGGACCGGCTGAACACTCAGGTCCTGGGCAAGAAATTCTCAAAGGTTTCGGAGGACACCCCGGCCGCTGTCAAAGCATTTCAAATAAGGAAAGACTTGGCGCGCGTCGAGGGCTATCAGTCGAGCGTAAAACACGCGCAGAGCACGCTGAACAACGCCGAAACCTCTGTTATGAAAGTGCAGGAGCTGCTGCACGACGCGCGAGAGAAGATCGTGCAGGGCTTGAACGGCACGAACAGCGGCGAGGAGCGTGAGATCATCGCGACGCACCTCAAGGAGTTGCAGCGGCAGATGTTGCAGTTGATGAATTCCAACGCAGCCGATATCTACTACTTCGGCGGCAACAGCGTGCGACAGGAGCCTTTCTCCGTAGACCCGGCGGACGGCAGCCTACGGTACCGCTGCAAGGACGGGGACGACTTCCGCTGGGTCAAGCTGAAAGACTTAGTCACGGAGGACGATCCGGCTACGCCCGAGGCGGAGAACGCCCTGTACAAGGAGCTGATGGGCGCGGGTCTCTTCGTGGACGTCGGCATGGGCATCCGCTCCGACAGCGCATCGACCGCTGTCGCGCCTGAAGTGGACCGCAATTCCGTGTTTACCTACACGCTGCCGGGCCTTGAGATCACGGGCGCGGGTACGGTGACGACCGAGGACGGCAAGAAAGTCTCGGCGAACATCTATGATCTGATCGGGGCGATCGCGGACAGCTTCGCCGATTCGGACTACAGCTATACGGAGACCGATGAACTCTTCGGCCTGCTGTTTGGATACGAGAAAGATCAGCTGCCGCGCGCAATCCGCGTGTCAAGTCCGAAGCTGGCCGACGGGAGTGCGAACCCGGAATACGATCCGACGAACACAACATATTATGATGCGGAGCTTGACAATACCCCATTGGCATCCAAACCCGTGGGTGCGCTTGATTTCAATCAGACAAAATACGACAACCTGCTGGCCCTCTACAAGGACATATCCGGCGAACACAAGCCGGGCAGCGCGCAGCGGGTGCAGTTCGCGATCACGAACATCGGCACGAAGATGCAGTTTATGAGCTTCATATCCGATTCGCTGGAAGACCGCGAACTCAACGACCTCACGCAGCAGCAGGATACGGAGTTCGTCGATCCGGCCAAGGCCATCATTTACTACGATTCGCAGAAGATCGCGTACCAAGCCGCGCTCAGCATGGGCGCGCAGGTGATCCCGATGTCGATCTTCAACTATATGAGTTAATTTTTTGATTGCATAATAAGCCGAACCGGTATATAATCTGCATAGAACCGGGGTTATACAGAGGTTCTTCACAGCAATGATTGTTCATTTATACAAGCAGGTTTCTGCACGGAAGGAGGGAACCACCCGATGAAGCCGCTTATTTCAATTGAAACCATCCCCATTTCCATCGAGTACACGACAACACGGCCTCAGCAGAAGAGCAATACGCGCGTCCAATCCGCGGAATTGAACGTCTCAAAGGAAAACGACCGCGTTACCATCACGAGCAATCCCATCCGCATACAGTTGCAGGATCGCTTTGAGCAAAACGTGCCGCGATACTATACCGCGACCACGGAGTACGCGGAGAACGGCACGCTGCGCATGAACGTGCAGTTTCAAGACGATCCGGCGAGCGCGGAGGGCGAGGCCCTGCGTTACCGCGCGGCGGGCAGCGGCATAGACCGCATGATCGATGCCGCGCCGAGAACGACCGCCCGGCCGCAAGCGCAGAAGCAGGCACAGCCCGTGTCGTCCATGCCTTTCATCGGGCTCAAGATCGACTTCGACATGGCGAAGCTTTCTGAAACGCAAGGCAGCGCGCAGCGCGCGGAAACGGATTTCATACCGCCCGATTTAGAAGTGGAAATCGTCGAGTACCCCAAGGTAATCATAAAGTATGTCGGCGGGCCGATCTACTTCCCGCGCAGCGCGGATCCGAACTACGAGCCGCCCGCGACAGAGGCGCATTTTAAGGCGATGGCCTGAGGACAGCCAAAAGCCCGCCGGGAGGACGAAAGCCTGCGGCGGCTTGCTGTCCTGCGATGTTCCCCTGCTTGGATGCGGCGCCGCGCGGCGTCTTTTCGACGCCGAAGCCTCTGATGAGCGGCGCGCTTACACGGCCCGAATCGGGCGGAGAGGACCCTGCATGGATGTGAAAACCCGAGACTTCGGGGTCGTCCAAATCGAGGACGATTCCGTATATGCGTTTCCGCAAGGAGTCTACGGCTTTGAAAGCGTTGACTCTTTTGCCGTTTTTATGCACGAAGAAGAGGCTGTGTCTTTCGTGTATTTGCAGGCGGTGCACGCTGAGCATCCCTGCTTTCTCGTATTCTCCCCCTGGGATATGATCCCGAACTACGAGCCGCACATGTCCGAGGAGGATCTGCGCTTCTTCGGTGTCGAT
>JAITAX010000179.1 GCA_031283865.1 Eubacteriales Family XIII. Incertae Sedis bacterium | reverse complement strand
ATCCATGTAGGAGGCGAAATCGTTGGCCGTGCCCGCCGGAAAGATCGCGAGCGGCAGATCGATGTCGCTCCGGATCATGGCGTTGACGATGGAATGGATGGTGCCGTCCCCGCCCGCGGCAATGAGTTTGCGGTATTCGTCTGCGCAGATGCCGCGAAACACGCTGTCAAACTGGTTCTCGCTGCGGTCCGCGCGAATCGGGATGACGAACATGCCCTTTTTCTGAAAGCGTTCTATGATGACGTCAAGATTGTTCTTGAATACGCCGTTCCCCGCGTAGGGGTTATAGAACAGCAGGACTTTGTTGGCCCGTTTTTTCATGCAGATACCCCCTGACCGCTCCAAGCAGATACAGCGAACCCGACACGATGATCACGTCGAAGTCCGCGCGGCGGCGCCAAGCCTCTTCCGCCGCGCGCACGGGATCGGCGACGGCCGTGCAGGGCTTCCCCGTCCGCTCGATTTCGTCGCGAAGCTCCGCGGCCGAAAGCCGCCGTTCGTTGTCGGGCTCCGTCGCGATGTACGCGTCCGCGACGCGGTTAAAATGCGCGAGCATCGGGGACAGCGCCTTGTCCCGCAGCACGCCCGTGACGAGCAGGATGCGCTTGTCCGGGAACAGTTCGCGCGCGGTTTCGGCCAAGGCTTCGGCGCCGGCCGGGTTGTGCGCGCCGTCGAGTACGACGATCGGCTCGCCTTCAAGCACCTCGAACCGGCCCGGCTGCCGGGCTTCCTCCATGCCTTTGCGCAGCAGTTCGCCGTCGAGCGTGAGCAGGGCCTTTTCGCGCAACAATTCGATCGCGCACAGCGCGCAGATCGCGTTTTCGACTTGGTGCATGCCGGGCATCGATACGCGGATGTCGCTGTAGGCTTTGCCGAAGATGTTCGCGCTGAAGCTGTAGCCCCGCGTGGATTTCTGCACGCCGCGCGCCTCGATCCTGCCGGCGTCGATCAGCGGGGCCCGCCGCTCATACGCGATGCGCGCGATGACCTTGGCCGCTTCCCTGTCCGCGACGTTTACGATCACGGGACAGCCCGGCTTGATGATGCCGGCCTTTTCGCGCGCGATCTCGGGCAGGGTGGTCCCGAGCCGGTCCGTATGGTCGAGCGATATGGAGCTTATGATGCAGACCTCCGGCCGTTTGACGACGTTCGTGGAATCGCCCCTGCCGCCGAGCCCGACCTCCAGCACCAAAATTTCCGCTTCTTTTTTTGAAAAATACAGGAATGCGACGGCCGTCAGCACCTCAAACTCCGTCGGGGATTCGAAGCCCTCCGCCAACATCCCGTCAATCTGCGCCATGACCTCGCCTGTGCATTCCGCAAGCTCCGCCTCCGTAATGCACAGGCCGTCAAATTCGATGCGCTCAAAGAAATCGACGACGAAAGGCGAGGTGTACAGCCCGGCCTTGCAGCCGTGCCGGCGCAGCACGGAATAGATGTAGCGGCAGACGGAGCCTTTGCCGTTCGTACCCGCCACATGGATGATTCGCATGTGATCCTGCGGGTTTCCGAGCAGGGAGAGCAGCGCGCTTATGCGCTCGAGCCCGAGTTTGCTTCCGAATCGCTCAAAGCTGTGAATCAGCTCCACGGGGTTCCTGTTTTCCGTCATGAAAGCTTCTTCTCCGCGGCGGCGAGGCGTTCTGCGAGCTTCGCGGCCGTTTCCTCGCAGGCCGCGAGCCTTTCACGCTCCGCGTTCACGACCTGCGCGGGGGCCTTGCCCGTAAAGCCGGGGTTCGCGAGTTTGGCGCTCAGGCGCGCGATATCGCCCGCGACGCGCGTTTTTTCTTTGTTCAGCCGTTCAAATTCTGCCTTGTAATCGAGCAGTTCGTCCAGCGGGATGAATACCTCTGCGGCGCCCGTCACGGCGGAGGCGCTTTCTTCGGGGATGCCCGCCCTGTCCTCCGTGTATTCGATCGCCGCGAGGCCGGCCAGTTTTTTCAGATGGTCCTCTTCCCGCCGCAGGGCCTCCAGCACCTCGGGAGCGCCCACGATTACGGCGTTCAGCGGCTTCGACGGCGCGGCGGCGGCCTCGGCTCTTATGTTGCGTATGCTGCGTATAAGCTCCTTGGTCTGCTCTATGCGCGCGGCGGCCGGCGCAAAGCTCTCGGGGAGCGGGGCCGCTTCGGGCCAAGCGGCGCTTATGAGCAGCGCGCGCGCGGAATCCGCGCCGCTCTCCGGCGGCAAAAAGCCCCATATTTCCTCCGTGATAAAGGGCATGAACGGGTGAAGCAGCTTCAACAGGTCGCGCAGCACCTTGACGAGCACGGATCGCGCGCGCGCCTTTTCGGCCTCGTCGTCGCCGTACAGCCGCGCCTTGACCAGCTCTATATACCAGTCGCAGTATTCGCTCCAAACCAGCTCGTAAATCTTCTGCACGGCTGTGGACAGCTCGAAGTGCTCCATATTGCGCGTGATCTCGGCTGCGGCCTCCGCCGTCCTGAGCAGGATCCATCGGTCCTCGTCCGCAAGAGCCGTATCCCCGCCGCCGTCGCCGTCATCGCAGGGGAGGCCCCGCACGGGCAAAAGCGCGCCGTCCGCCGCGGACAGATTCAGGATCACGAAGCGCGAGGCGTTCCACAGCTTGTTCGCGAAGTTGCGCGCGCCCTCCGCCTTTTCCGTCTGAAAGCGTATATCGCCGCCCGCAGAAACGCCGGAGATCAGCGCGAAGCGCAGGGCATCCGCGCCGTAACGATCAATGATCTCAAGCGGGTCGATGCCGTTTCCGAGGGATTTGCTCATCTTGCGCCCCTCACCGTCGCGCACGAGGCCGTGCAGGTAGACATGGCGAAACGGGACCTCCCCCATGACCTCCAGACCGGAAAAAACCATGCGGACGACCCAGAAGAATATGATGTCGTAGCCCGTCACAAGAACGTTCGTCGGATAAAAATACGCGAGTTCTTCCGTATTTTCCGGCCAGCCCAGCGTCGAAAACGGCCAGAGCGCGGAGCTGAACCACGTGTCGAGCACGTCCTCGTCCTGCCGAAGCTCCTGCGCGCCGCAGTCCGGACACGCGTGCGGCGTCTCGGCGGCGACGATGATCCTGCCGCAGGCGTCGCAGTACCAAGCGGGTATGCGGTGCCCCCACCAGAGCTGTCTGGAAATGCACCAGTCGCGCAGCTCCGCGAGCCAATGCAGGTATATCTTCTCGAAGCGCTCCGGAACGTGCGTCAAACGCCCATCCTTCGCGGCCGCGATCGCGGGCCGCGCCAATTCGTCCATGCGAACGAACCACTGATCCGAAAGCAGGGGT
>JAITAX010000094.1 GCA_031283865.1 Eubacteriales Family XIII. Incertae Sedis bacterium | reverse complement strand
GCATTTTTCGCAGTCCCAGCGCTTCGACCGTCCGCCTTTGGGAGGGGGGAGCGCCGATGGGACTCTTTGTAAGTTTGATTCTGATGAGCTTGTCAGCCATTTCGCTTAGCCTCCTATCCCAAGATTTCTTCTTTCGTCTTGCCCCTGAGCCTGCTGATCTGTTCGACGGTCTTGAGTTCGCGCAGACCCTCTATCGTCGCGCCGGCCATATTGCAGGCGTTGTTTGAACCGATGGATTTGGCCCGCACGTCTTTCACGCCCGCAAGCTCAAGGACCATGCGCACCGAACTGCCGGCGATGACGCCCGTGCCGGGCGCCGCCGGTATGATGAGTACGCGGCCCGCGCCGAATATGCCGAGCGACCTGTGGGGAACCGTGGTGCCGACCATCGGAACGAGGATCAGCTTTTTCTTCGCGTCCTCTATGGCCTTGCGGACGGCCTCGGGTATCTCTCGCGCCTTTCCGAGCCCGACGCCCACGTGTCCCGCCTCATCGCCGACCGCGACGGTCACGCTGAAGCGCATGTTTCTGCCGCCCTTAACCGTCTTGGCAACGCGCCTGATGCTGACGATGGACTCCTTCAGCTCCAAGCCGGAGGCGTCTATGGTATTCTGCCGTATCATATACATACTCCTTTTTAGAATTTGAGTCCGGCTTCACGAGCCTTGTCGGCCAGCTCTTTCACGCGTCCGTGGTACAAGAAGCCGCCCCTGTCGAACGCGACCTCGCGGATGCCCTTTTCGATCGATTTCTTTGCAATGGCTTCGCCGACCAAGCCTGCGGCCTCTCTGTTGCCGCCGTGCTTGATCTTGGCCTTGATCTCTTTCTCCAAGGTGGAGGCTGTCGCCAGCGTCGCGCCGCTCACGTCGTCTATCAGTTGAACGGACATGTTTTTCAGGCTCTTGAACACGCACAGCCGCGGCTTTTCGGGCGTGCCGCGCAGGGTTTTTCTGATCCGCCTGTGCCGCGCGAGGCGCTTGTCGTTTCTGCTTTCTTTCGCCACTTTATTTCATCCTCCTACTTCTTGCCTGTCTTGCCTTCTTTCCTGCGGATCACCTCATTCTCATAGCGAATGCCCTTGCCTTTGTACGGCTCCGGGGGTCTCCAGGACCTGACGATGGCCGCGTAATTGCCCACGACGGCCTTGCTGACGCCGCGCACGAGGATCTCCGTGGGGCTCGGCGTTTCCGTCGAGATTCCGTCGGGGTCTTTCAGTTCGACGGGATGGGAATAGCCGAGACTCAGCACGAGCGCGTCACCTTTCTTCTCCGCTCTGTACCCCACACCGTTTATTTGAAGCTTTTTCACAAAACCGTCCGTGACGCCCGTCACCATGTTCGCAATCAGGCTGCGCGACAGTCCGTGCGCGGAACGGGCGTCCTTGTCGTCGCTCGAGCGCGTCACCGAAAGCGCGCTGTCTTTCAATTCCACCTTAACCAACTTGCTGATCTTTTCCTGCAATTCGCCTTTCGGTCCCTTTACGGAAACCGTGTTGTCCTCGTCCACTTTAATCACAACGCCGGCAGGGATCTCGACGGGCCTTTTACCGATTCTCGACATTTCCGCTCCTCCTACCAAACATAACAGATCACTTCGCCGCCCACGCCGAGCTTGCGGGCGTCCTTGTCGCTGATTACGCCGTTTGAGGTGGAAATAATGGCTATGCCAAGACCGCCGAGCACCTTGGGTACGTCATCCGCTTTGGCGTATACCTTTAAACCCGGCTTCGAGATCTTCTTGAGACCGCTGATTACCTTTTCCTTGCCGGCGCCGTACTTCATCTGAATGCGCAGCACGCCCTGCTTATTGTCCTCAATCACGTCGAAACCCTTTATATAACCCTCCGCCGTCAGGATCCCCGCGATGGATTTCTTCATCTTCGACGCGGGAACATCGACGACCGTATGTCCCACCGTATTCGCGTTCCTTATCCTTGTGAGCATATCCGCAATGGGGTCAGTCATTGTCACTGCCATGCACCTCCTGTATAATAAGCTCCTCGATTACCAACTGGCTTTCTTTACGCCGGGGATTTCGCCCTTATACGCCAGTTCCCTGAAGCAGATCCTGCATACTCCGTATTTGCGCAACACCGAGTGCGGCCGTCCGCATATGCGGCAGCGCGTATACGCCCGCGTTGAAAACTTCGGCTTCCGCTGTTGTCTGATCTTGAGAGAAGTCTTTGCCATTTCACAGCCCCCCTATTTCTCAAACGGCATTCCGAGCAAAGACAGCAAGGCCGCGGCTTCTTCGTCGGTTTTCGCCGATGTCGTAAAGATGATGTTCATGCCCTTGACCTTGTCCACGCGGTCGTAGACGATCTCGGGGAATATGGACTGTTCCTTGACGCCGAGCGAATAATTGCCCCTGCCGTCGAAAGAATTTTTGTTGACGCCCCTGAAGTCCCGCACGCGGGGCAGCACGATGTTGAAGAACTTGTCCGCAAACACGTACATGTTTTCGCCTCGGAGCGTGACCTTGCAGCCTACGGACATGCCCTGCCGCACCTTGAAGTTCGCGATGGACTTCTTGGCTTTCGTCACGACGGGCCGCTGCCCGCTGATGAGCGCCAACTCCTCGACCGCGGTTTCCATGAGCTTCGTGTTGTCTTTCGCTTCCCCGAGGCCCATGTTAATTGTAATCTTTTCTAATTTCGGAACCTGCATCGCATTGCTGTAATGAAACTTTTCGCGCAGAGCAGGAAAGGCTTCTTTCAGATATGCTTCTTTCATTCTCGCCGCCAAGACACGCGCCCCCTTTCCTAATCGACCGCCTCACCTGTTCGCTTGGAGATTCGGATTTTTTCGCCGTTTTCAAAGCGGTAGCCGATCCGCGTCGGCTCTTTCGCCTTGCTGTCGTAGTACATGACGTTGGATATGTCAATCGGGCCCTCTTGGTGCTTGATCTCGCTCGGGGTCTTTCGCGTCTGCTTCGCGTGCTTCGTCTGAATGTTCACGCCCTCCACGATGAGCTTGCCCGTCTTCGGCATCGCTTTCAGCACCTTGCCGCGCTTGCCCTTGTCCTTGCCGGTAATGACCTGCACGGTATCATCCTTTTTAATGCGCATCTCGCACCTCCTACAATACTTCCGGCGCCAATGACACGATCTTCATGAAGCTCTTTTCACGAAGTTCCCTTGCCACGGGTCCGAATATGCGGGTGCCGACGGGGTTCTTGTCCTCTTTGATGATTACCGCTGCGTTCTGATCGAACTTCACATAGCTGCCGTCCGCGCGGCGGGCGCCGGTTTTGGTCCTGACAACCACCGCTTTCACGACGTCGCCTTTTTTCACGACCCCGCCCGGCGTGGCCTGCTTGACGGCGCATACGATGATATCGCCGATGTTCGCGTATTTGCGACCGGTTCCGCCGAGGATGCGGATACAAAGAACCACCTTTGCCCCGGAATTGTCGGCGACGCGCAATCTGGTTTCCGTCTGAATCATTTGACGCCTCCTATTTCACCTTCTCGACTATGTTCACAAGGCGCCAGCGCTTGTCCTTGGACAGCGGCCTCGTCTCCATAATTCTCACCTTATCGCCGATGTTGCATTGGTTTTCTTCGTCATGGGCCTTGAATTTCTTCGTCCGCTTCACAGCCTTTCCGTAAAGGGAGTGCCTGACGAAGTCCTCGACCGCGACGACGATCGTCTTGTCCATCTTGTCGCTTACCACAAGACCGACCCTGGTCTTTCTCCTGTTTCTGTCTTCCGTCATCATCTTGCGTATCCTCCCTTGCTCAGCCCTGCGCGTCTTTGAGTTCGTTCTCGCGGATCACGGTCTTAACCCGCGCGATCTCTTTCTTGACGTCGCGCATCTTGATAGGATTCTCGAGCTGCCCGGTCACGTGTTGGAAGCGCAGGTTGAACAGTTCCTTTTTCATCTTCATAAGCTCGTTGTTCAACTCCGTCGCGCTCAGTTCCCTGATCTTTTCTATTTTCATCTACGCTTCACCGCCCTCCGCCAATTCTTCGCCTTTCAAAGCGAATTTGCACTTTACAGGGAGCTTGTGGGCCGCAAGCCGCATGGCTTCTTTCGCTTGGGCCTCGGTGACGCCCTCGATCTCGAACATGACGCGGCCCGGCTTCACGACCGCCACCCAGAACTCGGGCGCGCCCTTGCCGGAACCCATGCGGACCTCGGCCGGCTTCTTCGTGACCGACTTGTGCGGGAAGATCTTTATGAACACCTTGCCGCCCCGCTTGATGGAGCGCGTCATGGCGATACGGGCCGCTTCGATCTGGTTGGACGTAATCCAGCCGCGATCCATTGCAATCAGCCCGAACGAACCGTATGTGATCGTGTTGCCTTTCGTGGCCACGCCTTTCATTCTGCCGCGATGAACCCGTCTGCGCTTAACGCGTTTTGGCATCAACATGATAGTTGTACCTCCTTCGATGTGACTGCTCAAACCCAAGGGCATTTCGAGCAGTTCTGATTTGACCTTTGAAGTAAGCCTTTCGTGCGTTCGGAGCCGCCGCTCTTATTCCGTCGGCGCCGGTTCTGTCCGCGGTGCTTCGGCGGGGGCGCTTGCTTCCGCAGGCGCGGGTGCAGGCGCGGGTTTCGGCGGGGCTTTTCGCGTCCGCGGGTTTATGGCCCTCGGAAGCTCCGGTCTGCCGTCGCGCGCGTTGTTGCGCCTATCGCCGTCCCTGCGCGGACGGTCGCCGCGCGGGCGATCTCCGTCTCTGCGCGGACGGCGGTCACCGCGATCCGGGCGATCATTGCGGCGGCCCGCGTCGCGCGGCTTCTCCTCGGGAATCGGGCTTTTCAAACCCTTTTCGAGAATCTCACCGTGGTTGATCCACACCTTGACACCGAGCTTGCCGTAGGTCGTGTCCGCCTCGGCAAAGCCGTAATCTATATCTGCCCTGAGCGTGTGCAGCGGCACGTTGCCCTCGCTGTACTTTTCGCTTCGAGCGATCTCGGCGCCGCCGAGCCGTCCCGAAACGAGAACTTTCATGCCCTTGGCGCCTGATTTCATCGTTCTGCCTATGGCCTGCTTCATGGCCCGTCTGAAAGACACGCGCTTTTCCAAAGCCTGCGCAATGCTTTCGGCTGTGAGCCGCGCGTCGAGTTCGGCCCTGCGGATCTCGACGATGTTGACGGAGATTTCCTTGTTCGTCATCTTTTCGAGGGGCTTGCGCAGTTCATCCGCGCCGTTGCCCGAGCGGCCGATCACCATGCCGGGCTTATCCGTGAGTACGGTGAGTTTGATCTTATTGTCCGCCGCTCTCTCGATCAGCACCCTCGAAACACCCGCCGCGTAGAGTTTTTTCTTGACGTATTCCCTGACCTTGTTGTCCTCTATCAGGAAATCCGCGAAATGCGCCTTGTCCGCGTACCATTTGGAATCCCAATCCTTGATGATCCCTACCCTCAAACCGTGCGGGCTTACTTTCTGACCCATATCAGCTCTCCTTCTCCTTCAGTGTGACGCCTACGTGGCTGCTTCTTTTCAGAATCTTGGACGCCCTGCCCTGCGCGCCCGCACGCCATCTCTTCATCGTAGGTCCCTGATGCGCGTACACCTCCGCCACATACAGGTCGTCCGGGTCCAGATCGAAGTTGTTTTCCGCGTTGGCCGCGGCGGATTTCACAACCTTTTCGACGATTTCAGAACCCTTTCCGGGCGTGAATTTGAGTATAGTCAACGCCTCTTTCAAGTCCTTGCCTCGCACCAAGTCGACAACGGGTTTGAGTTTGATCGGAGAAACTCGGATGTATTTGGCAATCGCCCTTGCTTCCATATTTGCCTCCATTGCGGCCTCTCGGCCGCCGTATCGCATGAATATAATTTGCTTTCCGTCCGGGAAGACGGATAAGGCGTCCCCTGCTTATCGTCTGACCTTGGAGGACTTGTCCGCCGCGTGTCCGCGATAGTTGCGCGTGGGGGCGAACTCGCCGAGCCTATGCCCCACCATGTCCTCGGTGATGTACACGGGTACGTGGCGCCGCCCGTCGTGAACGGCAATCGTATGTCCAACCATCTCCGGAAAGATCGTCGAAGCCCTCGACCAAGTCTTGAGTACCTTTTTTTCGTTGGCCGCGTTCAATGCTTCGATGATCTTCAGCAGCTTTTTATGTACAAATGGGCCTTTTTTTAACGATCTGCTCATGGTTTCCCGCTCCTTCTATTTCTGGTTGCGCCGCTTGACGATGTACTTGTCGGAGGGCTTGTTTTTCTTCCGCGTCTTGTAGCCGAGCGCGGGACGACCCCACGGCGTCACGGGACCGACGCGTCCGATGCCGGCCTTGCCCTCGCCGCCGCCGTGCGGGTGGTCATTCGGGTTCATGACGCTGCCCCTGACGGTGGGCCTGATGCCCATGTGGCGCTTTCTGCCGGCCTTGCCGATCTTCACGTTCTCGTGGTCGAGGTTCCCGACCTCGCCGATTGTGGCCCGGCACTCTATCCTGACGCGCCTGACCTCCCCCGACGGGAGCCGCACCGAAGCGTAATCGCCCTCCTTAGCCATGAGCTGCGCGCCGTTGCCGGCCGCCCTGACGAGCTGCGCGCCCTTGCCGGGCTTCATCTCTATGCAGTGGATGATCGTGCCGACGGGGATGTTGCTCAGCGGCAGCGCGTTTCCGATCTGGATGTCCGCGTCGGCGCCCGACACGACCGTATCTCCGGGCTTGAGCTTGTTCGGGGCGATGATGTAGCGCTTGTCGCCGTCCGCGTAGAAGATCAGCGCGATGTTCGCGCTCCTGTTGGGATCGTATTCAATCGTCGCGACGCGGCCCGGCACGCCGTCCTTGTTCCGCTTGAAATCTATGATTCTGTATTTGTGGCGCACGCCGCCGCCCCTGTGGCGCACGGTGATCTTGCCGCGCACATTCCGGCCCGCGTGCTTCTTGAGCGTGACCGTCAGGGACTT
>JAITAX010000055.1 GCA_031283865.1 Eubacteriales Family XIII. Incertae Sedis bacterium | reverse complement strand
GTATCGAAAGACGCACGGATCGGATCTCCTCTTCCTCGCCATACGAAAAGCCGACGTCCCTAAATTCGATGTTGTAATCGGGCAGGACGGCGTTCTCGTCGCCCGTCATCAGCGGTTCGCGGCGCAGCGCCTGCATACGGCGCGTGGAAATGAGCATGTAGAAAAACTCGGGCAGCAGCGTCAGGATGACGATGAGCGGCGAATAGATCTTCGCGCTGAGGATCACAAAGACGAGCAGCTTGACGGGATCGATTGCGCCGCCGACGAGCAGAAAGGCACCGACGAGCGTCACGAGCCCGATGCCCACCTGTAGGATCATCATAGCCAAGGTGATGAAGACGCCCGCAGCGCTCTCAAATTTGATCGATTCCCACATCATGGTGCGCAGGGCGCGTTCCAGCGCATCCGACTTCTCGCCGGAGAGTCCGAAAGCCTTGACGACCTTGATGCCCTCCAGATATTCCTGCACCCGGTCCGACACGGCCAGCTTGGCCTGCACGTGCTTTTCGCCGAAGCGCGCCTGTATCCCGCGCGTGAGCAGGATGAGCCCAAAGGCGACGGGCAGCGCGGCGAACAGCGCGGCGGACATGCGCGGATCGTAAAAGGCGAGCAGCACGCAGGTCAGAATCGCCGTGATGATGTGCGCGAACATTCCGGGCGCGACGTGGCTCATGGTGTGCTCGACGGAGGTGCAGTCGGCCATCATGTTCGTCGTCATCTCGGACAAATCCTTGTTGTTGAAGAAGCTGAGCGGCAGTTTGCGAATGCGCTCGGCCACCTCGAGGCGTATCTTCTCGGAT
Source organism: Eubacteriales Family XIII. Incertae Sedis bacterium (assembly GCA_031283865.1). GTDB lineage: Bacteria > Bacillota > Clostridia > Peptostreptococcales > Anaerovoracaceae > JAITLA01. Next base: position 2,311 of record JAITAX010000055.1, on the reverse strand, counting down.
TCGGAATAGGCTACCGTATAGGTTTTGCGGTACTCGTTGCGATAGGCGAAGAAATACAGTACGGCGGCGGCAAGCCCCACGCCGAAGAGCAGCCACAGCCGCGCGATATCCGGCGGATTGCCGTTCATCAGCGGATCGAGCAGCGTGACGACAGACCCGATGATCGCGGCGAAAGGCAGCAGAAGCGTCAGGTTTGAGAACACGCAGGCGCGGACGCCGCGCTTGAAATCCGCGCAGCCCTCGTCGGACAGGCCCAACAATTCTTTTATGTTAAACATTGACGACCTCCTTTGCGCGGGCTTCCTCCCGCGCCGCGAGCGCCCACTCGGTCGCGCGCAGGTATTGCTCCCACATGCGGCTGTAGCGGCCCCGCGCTTCCACGAGCGCGTCATGCCGGCCTTCCTCAACGACCCTGCCCTCGTCTATGACGACGATCTTGTTTGCGCCGCGCACGGAGGAGAGCCTGTGCGCGATGATGATGACCGTCTTGTCCCGCATCAGCTCCCGAAAGGCGAGCTGTATCTTCTGTTCGTTCTCCGGGTCGGCGAAAGCCGTCGCCTCGTCCAGCACGAGGATGGGCGCGTTCTTGAGAATCGCCCGCGCGATCACGATGCGCTGCCGCTCGCCGCCCGACAGATGGATGTTCCGCGTGCCGATCACCGTATCGTAGCCCATCGGCAGCCGTTCAACAAATTCGTGGCACTGCGCGGCCTTCGCGGCGGCGATGACCTCTTCCCGCGTCGCGTCCCTGTTTCCGATCAGGATGTTGTCCGCGATGCTCTGCTTGAACAGGAACACGTCCTGAAATACGAAGCTGACGATGCGCATGAGATAGTCGCTCTCCATGTCGCGGATATCCGTACCGCCGATCTTGACCGCGCCCTCCGCCACGTCGTAGAAGCGCGGGATCAGGTGCGCCAGCGTCGATTTGCCGCTGCCCGACGGCCCCACGAGCGCCGTGATTTCGCCCTGCTTCGCCGTGAAGCTCACATGTGACAGCGCAACGGCCTCGTCCTCCCCGTTGTAGGTGAAAGTGACGTCCTCGAACGAAACCGTGTAACCGTCCGCCGTCTTCGGCGAGGACGTTTCCGCGAGGGGCAGGACATCGAGGATCTTGTCCATGCGCTCTACGCCGTCCGCGATCTGCCGCCCGAGCTGCGACACGTACATGAGCTTCGTGAAAGGCGTCGCCAGCGACACGGAGAACACGAGGTAGAACACCGAGGCGAGCGCGAAAGCGGTGTAGTCCGCGGCGCCGCCCGAAAGCAAGATGATTACGGGGATCAGGAACAGATAGACGTTCTGGATGACGAGCATGAACAGTATCATGGGCGTTTCGAAAGACATGGTGTATTCTTTTACAAATTTACCGTAATTTTTTATGGCTTCATGAAATTTTCGAAAAGAAAAGACCGTCCGGTTGAAAGCCTTGACAACCGAAATGCCGCGCACGTACTCGACGGCTGCGTTGTTCATCTCCTCCAGCGAATCCTGATAGCGCGCCATGAACACGCGGACGGCTTTGTTGCCGTAGGCCGTCATCTGGATGAGATAGCCGATGAGAATCGGCGCCAAGCTCGCGAGGCCCAGCCGCCAATCGAACAGGAAGAGGATCACGAGCGTGACGACCGGCATGGCGAAAGAGCCGACCAGATCGGGGAGTTGGTGCGCGATGAAACCCTCCAGCTTTTCTATGTTCTCGTCCACGATCTTGCGCAGCTTGCCCGTGGAATGCGCGCTGTGGAAGCCCAGCGGCAGGGACGCGATGTGCCGCGTAAAATCCAGCTTCAGCTTGTACAGCGTCGTAAAGGCCGCGATGTGGGAGCACATCAGCGCGAAAAAGTTGAGCAGGATCGAAGCGGCCGCGCCCGCGCCCGCCAAGAGACCCAGGTTGATCACGCGCGCCGCGCCCGCCGCGCCGTACCCGGCGAGATGCGTGACGATCTCGCGGATGATGAAATAGACGGCGACAAAGGGCGTGAACGACACGACGACGCTCAGCACCGACAGGATGCAGGAACAGGCGACGAGGAGCTTCTTTGTGGACGCCAGCTCCCACAGGCGCGCCATGCCTGTTTTTTGGGGTTTTGTTTGACGCATGTCTTTCCTCCTTCATTGTTGCGGCGGCGGAATCCGTCGCGAGGCAGTTGCGGTTGCGGGGGGGGGCCGGACCGGGTCTGAGTTTGGTTAGTTGTAACTAACCGGAACGTAAAAAAATTTCCCGCTGTGCTTTTATTTTACTCCCGCAGCGCCGTTTCTGTCAATTGATTTTTCTGATTTGGGCGGATTTGGAAAGCCAAAAACGCTTCGG
>JAITAX010000271.1 GCA_031283865.1 Eubacteriales Family XIII. Incertae Sedis bacterium | reverse complement strand
GCTTTCAAAGACCTTTGCGCAGAGGATCGCGCCCCGCACGGCGCCGTTTACAACCCCGGGCGCCAAAAACAGGCCCTGCAGCATGGTTCGCGTCTGCCCGAAAGTCAGGCCGCACTCGTCGCCTATGCCGGGGCAGGTCATGCGATAGGATGCCGCTTTCACGAGATCGGCTTTCCCGGCCACGTAGCCGCCCGTCAGGGCCAAGCCGCCGCCCGGGTTCTTGATGAGCGAACCCGCCATCAGGTCCGCGCCGACCGCAGCAGGCTCCCGATAATCGAGAAATTCACCGTAGCAATTGTCCACCATGCAGATCAGATCCGCGCGCAAACCCTTGACGAAGCGCACCCACTCCGCGATTTCTTCTATTGTGATCGCGCGCCGCCACGCGTAGCCCGTCGCCCGCTGCAGACAGACCATGCGCGTCTTGTCCGAGATCGCGGCGGCGAGCGCGGCGAAATCGATGCGGCCCTCGGGCGTCAGCTCCGTCTGCTTGAAGCTTACGCCGAAATCGGCCAGCGAGCCCATGCCCTCGCCGCGCAGACCGATCACCGCGTGCAGCGTGTCGTAGGGACTGCCCGTGCAGTATATGAGTTCGTCGCCGGGCCGCAGCACGCCGAAGAACGCGAGGGAGAGCGCGTGGGTGCCGTTCACGATGATGGGCCGCACGAGGGCGTCCTCCGCGCCGAAAGCGTCCGCGAAGACGCGCGACAGCACCCCCTTGCCGGCGTCGTCGTAGCCGTAGCCCGTGTTCCACGCGAAATGGCTGTCGCTGACGCGGTTTTTCGCAAAGGCCGCGAGCACCTTGTATTGATTGTGCGCCATGATATCGTCCCGGGCCGCGAAGCCGGGCGCGACGGCGGCCTCCGCCGCCTCGACGAGATCGAGTACGCGGCCGTCTGTATGAAAATCCGCGATCAGTAAATCCCTCGTTGAAGTTTGCACACCGTATCTCCTCGTTCGTCAAATCGTTTCCGGTTCGGACCGTTCGGACTGCGACCGCAGTTTTTCGATGTCCTCCGCGTATCCGTCCGTTTTGAATTTCACATACCACGCGAAAAACGCGACAAAGCCCGCCAAGACGATCAGGCCCGCGTATACGGGCAACAGATATTTCACTAATGTTGTGGAGGAAAAATCTATGTAGAACATCGAATCCGCCGGCATCCGGTCCTTTAAAAACACGGCGTATTCCTCAAGGATGTTAACGGACAGCAGGCCCATGCCGAAAATTTGATTCGCCGCCTTCAATGCCGCAAATACGATATGCGGCGCGATCCAAAATGTCAGAATATAAAACGCGAACATCGCGGAAACAATCAGTTTGACAAGCCCGCTCTTCTTCTCATCCGGCAGACCGGCACCTGTCAGTCGTTCAATCCTGCCCTTGATTTTGCGCGCTGTATGCCAAGCAAAATACGCGATCAGTCCGGACAGAACGACAAGTCCCGCGTATGCGGGCATCAAATACCGCCTGATCCCCACAAAGAAGCCGGCACTGTCGCCCGGGAATATGTCCCATGCCACAAACACCGTGATCAAGACGGTCAGCGCGTAAAATGCGAGTATGCTTCCGATCGCTCTCATGATCCTTGTCCTCCGGATTCGCCGTCCCCGTCCTGCGCGGCCGGGCTGCGGGCTTCGCCCTCCCCCGCTCCGCCGCCGGTTTTTTCCGCGCCCGATTCGCCCGGTTCGTCGCCGGCTTTGCCTGCGCCCGCGCCCGCGTGCTCTTTGCGGCGCGCGTCCGCCGCCTCAAACTCCGTTTCCCATTCCATGTCCCGGACGAGGTCGCGCTTGACGTTCTTCTTGTGCGCCGCGTAGAGCTGCGTCGTCGTGACGTTCTCGTGGTCGAGCAGCGCGGCGACGTCGAAGATGGAATTGCCGCGGCCGATCAGCGAGGTCGCGGCCGTGGCCCGCAGCTTGTGCGGGCTGTAACCCGCGCGGCGCGAGGTTTCCATCGCGATGCTCGTGTATTTTTTAACAAGCTCCCGTATCTGCCGCTCGGTCATGCGCCGGCCTTGGATGGAGAGAAAGAGCGCGTCCCGCTCCGATTCCTCGAGCGTGTCGTTCGCGCGCCGCTCCTCCTCCGCGTATTCCTTTAGCACGGCGAGCGCGGAGCGATTCAGCGGCATCACGGATTCCTTGCCGCGCTTGCGGTATATCTTGAACTCGCCGCGACCGAAATGAAAGGAACTCAGGTTGAGTTCCCGCAGCTCCGAGATGCGCAGCCCGTAGGTGAGGAAGAAGATCAGGATGGCCTTGTCGCGCCGGCGCGTCTTTTCCCAGAACAACCGTTCCCGCTTCGTGAGCGCGTCGCCGTTCGTCACGGCGTCGAGCATACGCATGACCTCGTCGTCCTGCAGAGCCTTGATCTCGCGCTCGCCGGGTTTTGGCAGCTTGATCGGATCGAAGCCGTCCGTGATGTTCTTAGGAATGAGTTCGTCGCGATACAGGTATTTGAACAGGACGGAGATCGAAGAGCGCTTGCGGGCCAATGAGCGCTTCTCGTTCTCGTAGATACAGACCGTTTTTTCTGTTTCCACCTTGTAATGCCTGCAATAATCGATGAACAGGTTCACGTCGCGCGCGCGAATCCCGGCGAAATCGGCGAGCGCTATCTCGGACGGCCGCGCGGCCCCCGTAAGGCCGCTTTCGCCCACGAGCCAAGCGCAGAAGAAGCGGATGTCGCGCAGGTACGCGAGCCGCGTCATGGGCAGCACGTTGCCTTTCAGATAGGCGCCAAAGCCCCGCAGAAAAGCGGGCAGCTCGCTCTGAATCGCCTCGCATTTCTCCATAATCTCGTTTTCTTTCAGTACGATGTTGTCCGGCTTGCCGCTCCGGCTGTGTACGCGCAGCTTTTGCGCCATCAGGCGTCCTCCCTGCGATCCGCGTGCCGCGCCCGTCGCGCGCCGTCCGCGCGAAAGCGCCGCCACGCCTCCAAAATGTCCGTGAGCGCGTCCGTTTCGTCCGCGCAGGCGGAGAGGTTGATCGTGCGCGCATCCCGATAGCGTTTGAACCATGTGATCTGGCGCTTGGCGTAGCGCCTGCTGTTCCGCTTAACCAGCTCAATCGCGCGGTCCGCGCCGTATTCGCCGCGCAGGTATCCGAAGATCTCCTTGTAGCCTATGCCTTTCATCGCGATGTGCGCTTCCGTAAGGCCGCGCGCCGCCAGCGCTTCCACCTCGCCGATCAGACCCGCCGCAAGGAGCGCATCCGTCCTGCGATCGATGCGCGCGAAAAGCTCCGCGCGGTCGCGCGTGAGCAGCACGATCATGGGATTGATTTCGCGCCAAGGCACAAGCGACGCGGAAAAGGGCCGCAGACCGCCCGGGCCC
>JAITAX010000256.1 GCA_031283865.1 Eubacteriales Family XIII. Incertae Sedis bacterium | reverse complement strand
TACAACTTCCCGCAGGGGCGGGTGTCGGACCACAGAATCAATCTGACGCTGTACAAGCTCGATTACTTCCTCGACGGGGATCTCGACGAGGTCATAGACGGCTTAATCACCGACGACCGCGCGGAGCGCATGAAGAGCTTTTGAATTTTATTTTAATATGGATACAGCGATTTACGATGTGAACAATTTGACCGACGAGATGTCGGAGCGTGCCGAGGTCTACGGCGAGGAAGAAGCCCGGCGCGCGGTCGCCGCCGCGCTCTGCGCGGTGGAGGAAGCGGCCCGCGTCATACGGCGCGGCGGCCTCGTCGCCTTTCCGACGGAAACGGTCTACGGTCTCGGCGCGGACGCTTTCAACGAGGCGGCCGTGCGGAAGATCTACGCGGCAAAGGGCCGGCCCTCGGACAATCCCATGATCGTCCACGTGGCGCGGGCAAGCGATATCGGCGCGCTCGCCGCCGCGCTCACGCCGGATGCGGTGCGGCTGATCGAAAGCTTTTGGCCCGGCCCGCTGACCCTCGTGCTGCGAAAGCGGGCCGAGGTCCCGCTCGCCGTCACGGGCGGCCTTGATACCGTTGCCGTGCGGATGCCGGACGACCCCGTTGCCCTCGCGCTCATACGCCGCGCGGAAACGCCCTTGGCCGCCCCGAGCGCGAACATCTCCGGCCGGCCGAGTCCGACGACGGCGGCACACGTTCTGCAGGATCTGGCCGGTCGCGTGGACGCGATTCTGGCCGGCCGGCCGTGCAGGATCGGCATAGAATCCACCGTGCTCGACCTGTCGGAGGGCGCGCCCGTCATCCTGCGCCCCGGCTTCGTCACGGCGGATCATATCGCGGCGCTGCTCGGTAAGCCCGTCGGCACGGATTCCGCGCTGCGCGCGCGGGACGGGAGCGCGGACGCGGCGGCAGCGCCCAAGGCGCCGGGCATGAAATACAGGCACTACGCGCCCAAGGCGGAGATGATGGTGCTGGAGGGCCGGCGGGACCGCGTGAAGAGCGAGATGGAGCGCCTGAAGATTTTGAACGAGCGTCTGGGCCGCCGCGTGGGAACGCTGCTGTTCGAGGAGACGGCTTTTTTGGAGGCGGCGCACAGGCTCTTCGCGGAGCTTCGCGCGCTGGACGACGCGGGCGTCGATCTGATTATCGCGGGCGCCCTCGGCACGGACGACGGCCTCGGCTTCGCGGTCATGAACCGCATGATGAAAGCGGCGGGCTATCACGTCATACGGGTATAAATGGAGGCAAACATGAAAATTGCACTTGCGGCGGACCACGGCGGTTACGCGCTGAAAGAATTTCTGAAAGGGCATCTCGTGCAGCGCGGCATTGAGATCTTAGACCTTGGAACGGACTCTGAGGCATCCGTGGACTATCCCGTTTTCGGGTGGGCCTGCGGCGAGGCCGTGGTTCTGGGCAGGGCCGACCGCGGCATCGTCTGCTGCGGCACGGGCATCGGCATTTCCATCGCCGCGAACAAGGTCAAAGGCGTGCGCTGCGCGGTCTGCACGAACGCCTTTATGGCCGAGATGTGCGCGCGGCACAACGACGCGAACATCCTCGCGCTCGGCGGGCGCGTGCTCGGCGAGGAAGAAGCCGCGTCGCTCGTGGATCTGTGGATAGACACGCCTTTCGAGGGCGGCGGCCGGCACCGGCGGCGCGTGGACGCACTGAACGATATGTAACGGAGGTCGCAAAAAACAGGAGGTTTTGATGGGAAAGTTATATATATTCGACCACCCGCTGATCCAGCACAAGACGGCCATGATCCGCGACAAGAACACCACGGTGAAAGATTTCAGGGAACTCGTCAAGGAAATCGCCATGCTGATGGGTTACGAATTTACGCGCTATCTGCCGCTCGAAGAGGTGGAGATTGAAACGCCGCTTGCAAAGACTAAGGTTCGTATGCTGACGAACATGGACATCGCCATCGTGCCGATTCTGCGCGCGGGCCTCGGCATGGTGGACGGCATATTGGAACTGGTGCCGAACGCCAAGGTGGGCCACATCGGCCTGTACCGCGACCCCGACACGCATCTCCCGATAGAGTATTACTGCAAGCTCCCGGCCGATATCGAGCGCAGGCACGTGTTCGTGCTGGATCCGATGCTCGCGACGGGCGGTTCCGCGGTCTCCGCCATCGACTTCATCAAGGAGCGGGGCGGCAGGAACATCGCGTTTGCCTGCCTGATCGCGGCGCCGGAGGGCATAGAGGTGTTGCAAAAGGCGCACCCCGACGTGGACATCTTCATCGCGGCCAAGGACAGCCGGCTGAACGAGCACAAGTATATCGTGCCGGGGCTGGGGGATGCGGGCGACAGGCTCTACGGCACAAAGTAGCGGGGCGACGGCAAATAAAACGGAGGAAACTATGGGTTCACTGAACGAAAGCGCGGGCGCAAGGCCGACAGGCAACGTGTTCGACGTGCTCCGCGAGAGGGGCTTTATCAGGCAGACCACGCACGAGGAGGAGATCCGGGAGCTGCTCGCGCGCGAAAAGATACGGTTTTACATCGGCTTCGACCCGACGGCTGACAGCCTGCACGTGGGGCATTTCATGCAGGTCATCATCATGATGCACATGCAGCGCTGCGGACACACCCCCATCGTGCTGATCGGCGGCGGCACGGGCATGGTCGGCGACCCCTCGGGCCGCTCGGACATGCGCAAGCTGATGACGAAAGAGACGGTGGCCGAGAACTGCCGCCGCTTCGAAGCGCTGTTCAGCCGCTTCATCGACTTCTCGGACGGCCGGGCCATCGCCGTAAACAACGCGGAATGGCTGCTGGATTTGAACTATATCGACTTCATACGCGACATAGGCCGGCACTTCTCCGTCAACAAGATGCTGACGGCGGAATGCTTCAAGCAGCGCATGGAGCAGGGTTTGAGCTTTCTGGAGTTCAACTACATGCTGATGCAGTCCTACGATTTCCTTGAATTGTTCCGCAAATACGACTGCAAGATGCAGTTCGGCGGGGACGACCAGTGGTCGAACATACTCGGCGGCGTGGATCTGATCCGGCGCGAAACCGGCGACCGCGCCTACGGCATGACTTTCGCCCTGCTCGCGACGAGCGACGGCCGGAAGATGGGCAAGACGCAAAAGGGCGCGCTGTGGCTCGACGCAAACAAGACCTCGCCCTACGAGTTCTTCCAATACTGGCGCAACGTCGAGGATGCGGACGTCCGCAACTGCCTCTCCATGCTGACATTCCTGCCGATGGAAGAAGTCGAAGCGCTTTCTTCTCTGCGCGACACGGAGATCAACCGCGCAAAAGAGATTCTCGCATACGAGGTGACGAAGCTCGTACACGGCGCCGAGGAAGCGGACAAGGCGCGCACCGCGGCGCGCGCGCTCTTCTCGGGCGGCGTCGATTCGGACGACATCCCCACGACCGCGCTTCCCGCAGAGCGCTTCGCGGGCGCGGGCGTCGGACTGGTCGATCTCCTGCGCGAGGCGGGTCTCGTGCAGAGCAACAGCGAGGGCTTCCGCGCCGTCGAACAGGGCGGGATTTCCATAAACGACGAGAAAATCACGGACAAAAAATTCGTCGTGACAAAGGAACTTTTCAAAGAGGATTTCATTCTAATAAGGAAAGGCAAAAAGACTTTCCGCAGAATTGTATTAGGAACTGTGAAAAAAGACAAATAAGGTGTCATGTTATTTTTTACAGTGACTTAGGCCGACCGGCGCCCGGTCCCGTCCGCAGCGGACCCGATCCTCCGGCATCTGTTTGACAACGGGACGACGAAGAAAATAATAGCACCGGCCCGGGGCAAGCCTGCTTGTTGCTCACGGGCTTTTTGTTTTTTGGGTACGCACAGGATGGGGAGGAAAACCGCATGGCGGAGAATGCTGTAAAAAACAACGAGGGGAGGAAACCCTTGATCGAGGTTCGGCACGTGCGCAAGGTCTACCGCATGGGAAGCGAGCGGATTGTCGCGCTCAACGATGTGAGCCTCGAGATATACAAGGGGGAGATCGTCTGCTTTCTCGGCACCTCGGGTTCCGGCAAATCGACATTCCTGAACATGGTGGCCGGTCTCGAAAAACCGACGCGCGGGGAAATCATCATCGGCGGCGTTCCGCTCCACAAGCTGGACGAAGCGGGCGTCACGCTGTTCCGGCAGAAGAACATAGGCTTTATCTTCCAAGCCTACAATCTGATGCCGATGCTGACGGCAATCGAGAACGTCAGCCTGCCGCTGCTGTTTCGCAACGTGGACAGGCGCAAGCGGGACGCGCTGGCAAAGGAAGCCATCGATCTGGTCGGTCTCAAGGGCTACGAGAAGAGGAGGCCGACGCAGATGAGCGGCGGCCAGCAGCAGCGCGTGGGCATTGCGCGCGCCTTGGTCGGACGGCCCAAGATCATATTCGCGGACGAACCGACGGGCAACTTGGACACCAATACGACGAAAGAGGTTATGAACATCATCGTGCGCATGGCAAGGGAAAACATCCAGACGCTCATACTCGTCACCCACGACAGGAGCATCGCCGACTATGCGGACAAGATCGTCACGGTCCGGGACGGCAACATCGTGGACGTTACAATCAAAGATTCTGCGGTCATGCCGCAGCAATAGGGGTCGCCGCGCGCGGGGAATAGGGGCCTCGCGCGTTTCGCGGAAGTTTTTATATTGTCAAAGGGGAGAGGGATTATGTACAGGATTACTATGCGGAGGCTTTTTGCCGTCCTATCGGCGGCGATGATAGCCTTTCCGGGATTGTTGTTCGCGTTCGCGCCCATAACGGCGTTCGCGGCGGCAGAGAAAGTTTCGGTACGGCCCGAAACGAGCATTGTCAATACGAAACAGGGGGACACCGACGTCTCCTTTACAATGATTATCGACAATCAAAGCGGGAATGCACTGGAGGGAATCAATGCGAGCATCGCCCGGACGAACGGCTTTTCGAACGAACGCGCCTTTGAGGGCAGCAGTACGCTCGAAAGCGGCAAGTCGGGCAGGTATTCTTTCAGCGTAGATGTCGATGCCAATGCCAACTATGGGACATCTTATATTCCCATTACATTCACCTACAGCGGCGGAGAGCTATGGAAGGGAACCATGGGAATCAACGTGGCTCGCAACATATTGCCGCCCTCCGCCGGTTTTGAAACGCCGGTGGTGGATGTGTCCTACAAGATCGACGGCGACAGCATGAAAGCGTCGGAGACGACGAATCTGAGCATAACCCTGACAAATCGCGGCAACATCATGCTGCAAGACGTTCAGGTTTCTCTCGGTCTGCCCGACATCATGTCTCTCGACAACAGCTCCGTCATACAGTTCATCGGCTACATGGGCGTGGGCGAATCCAACACCATGAAATTCCCCGTGCTTACGGACAAAAAAGCCGAAAACAAGAATTATTCCGTCAGCATCAAGATCACCGCGGTGAACAAGGGCGCGACGGTGAATTTTGATCGCCCGATCTACATTCCCGTCACGGGAGGTCAACAGCAGGGCGCCATCGCCGACGTCCTGATTCAAAACATCAACCTGCCGCGCGAAGCCGCCACAGGCGAGGAGTTTGCGCTCAGCTTCGAAATCGCGAACAACAGCAAGGGCGCCGTCGACGACCTCAAAATTGAAATCGCGCCCGAGACGGGCGTCATCAACAAGACAAAGAGCGTGTTCGTGGAACCAAAACTACAGCAAAGCGAAACGCGGACCTACACCGTGACCCTGTTCAGCAACAAGGAGAAGACGGAGCAGAAGAGCTATCCCATCAAGATCACGGCAACGGATTCCAAGTCCGGCGCGAGCGTGACGCAATACGCGAGCATCTTCCTGCGCAAGGCCGAGACGGATGACGTGAAGACGCCGCGCCTGATCGTGGAGAACTACAGCTACGGCGGCGCGCCCGTGCAGGCCGGCAAGGAATTTAACCTGAGCATCGGCCTCTACAACACCAGCGCCAAGACGCTTTCCAACATCAAGGCGACCCTGACATCGGAAACCGGCGCGATCATACCCGCAGGCGGCAGCAATTCATTCTACATAGACCGCGTCAGTCCGGGCGCGGGCGTGTTCAAGAGCCTGCGCATGGCGGCGTCTTCGACCGCGGAGCAGAAGACGGCGACCCTGGCGCTGAGCATGATTTACGAGGACAGCGAGGGCAACGAATTTACGTCGACGGATATCGTTTCCGTTCCCGTCGTGCAGGAAACGGCTCTGTCGGCCTCCGACGCCGTGGTGCAGGGCGAGCTGCGCGTCGGCGTGCAGTCCACGATAAGCGTGCAGTTCTACAATGTGGGCAAGACCCA
>JAITAX010000187.1 GCA_031283865.1 Eubacteriales Family XIII. Incertae Sedis bacterium | reverse complement strand
CGGTTTCTCGGATGGCGACGATGAAAGAGGATTGCTGCGGACATGAGTAAGAAAACCTTTCTGACCGGCGCCGCCGTGCTCGGCGCGGCGGGTCTGCTCGTACAGATGATGGGCGCGGTGTTTCGCATTCCGCTTGCGAACATCATCGGAGAGGTGGGCCTGGGCTACTATCAGACGGCCTACCCCGTCTACATATTCCTGCTCGTCTTCTCGACGAACGGTGCGCCCGCGGCCATATCGAAGATGACATCCGAGCGCATTGCGGCGGGACGGCCCGCAGAGGCGCATCGCGTGTTCAGGTTGTCTTTCGTCGTCATGCTCGCGTTCGGGATTGTCGCCTCCCTCGGCGTGGTCGCGTTCGCGGCGCCGCTCGCGCGCTTCGTGAAGAGCGAGGGATCGTATTATTCCTTGCTCGCGATTGCGCCCTCCCTGCTGTTCGTGCCGCTTATGTCCGTGTTTCGCGGGTATTTTCAGGGTATGCAGGAGATGCGCCCCACGGCTGTGTCGCAGCTTGCGGAGCAGGCCATCCGCGTGGCCGTCGGACTTAGCCTCGCCGCTTTCTTCGTCGCCGACAGTCTGGAGTTGGCATCGGCCGGCGCCTGCTTCGGCGCGAGCGTCGGACCCTTGGCCGGCATATTGATCCTGCTCGTCATCTACGCGCGACGGAAGCGCCGGACCGCGGGCGGGCTTTCGGCGCAGGAGCCTCCCGCACGGGACGAAGACGCGGCGAAAGGCCGCAGCGAGCGCACGGGTGCGCTGCTGAAGACGCTGGTCGCGCTGACCGTTCCCACGACAATCGGCATATCCATATTACCGATCATGAACGTGGTCGATATGCTGCTCTGCCGCATACGGTTGACGGACGCGGGCTTCGGCGCGCTCGAAGCGGAGGGCTTGTACGGGCTGATGGCGGGCTTTGCGTCCCCCATCATCAACATCCCGATGGCGCTTGCCCTCAGCATCGCGCTGAGCATGGTACCCGCCGTGGCAGCCGCCTGCGGCGCGGGTGATCGGGATTTCCTCGACACGAATATCCGCATGGGGCTGCGGACGGCCATGCTTATCGGCGTGCCCTGCGGCTTCGGCCTCATGATTCTCGCCGCGCCGATACTCAGGCTCATATATCCCGCGCAGACCGTCGCCGCCTCCGCCGCGCCCTGCCTCGCGATACTCGGCGCGGGCGTCGTGTTCCTCTGTGTGGCGCAGACCATGGCGGGCATCCTGCAGGGACTTGGGCGCGCCTCGCTTCCCGTATTCGCGCTGCTCGCGGGGGTCGCGGTCAAGTTCGCGCTGACCTACGCGCTGACGGCCATACCCGCACTGCACATAAACGGCGCCGCCCTCGGCAGCACAGCCGGCTACGCCGTGATCGGCGTCGTCAATCTGATCTTCGTCAAGCGTTCGGCGCGCGTGCGCTTTGACGTGCGCCTTTCGATTGTGAAACCGCTGGCTGCGGGCGTCCTCATGTGCGTTGCGGCGGCGCTCGTCTATTTTGTCTGCGGACACTTCCTGTCCGACGGTCTTTCCACGCTCGCGGCCATCTGCGCCGCCGCAGCCGCCTATGTTCCCGCCATACTGAAATCCGGCGCCGTGCTTCCCCACGAGGTGGAGCTTTTGCCTAAGGGAAAGGCGCTCGCCGCCCTGCTGCGGAAACTTCACCTGTTAAAGCCCCGCAAGGAGGATGAAGAGGAGGCTTCGCGGTGAGCCGGGACGGAGGAACGCGCAGGGAAGCGCCGCAAGACAAACCATCTCGGAATGAGAAACAGGCTGCGGCCATAAACTCTGACAAGAAGCGCATCCTCGTGTCTGCGGCGGCGGGTTCGGGCAAGACTGCCGTACTCGTTGAACGCATCGGACGCCTGATCACGGAGGCGCACATCCCGCTTTCCGCCATGCTGATCGTCACTTTTACAAACGCGGCGGCCGCGGAGATGCGCCAACGCATCGTTCTTTTTCTGGCGGGCAAGCTCGGGGAGAAAGACATCGAGGAGGCGCAGCGCGCCTTTCTGCGCGCGCAGCTCTCCGCGATCTACAGCGCGCAGATCAGCACCTTTCACGCCTTTGCACTGGCGGTGATCCGCGAATACCATTTCAAGATCGGACTTGAGCCGGGCTTGCGCATCTGCGATGAGGCGCGGGGGACCATCCTCAAAAACGAAGCGGCGGAGGAACTCTTTGCGGAGCGTTTTGCGAACGATTACGATAATTTTACGGATTTTCTGCGGCATTATGCGGGGGAGAAGAACGAGGAGAGCCTGCGGGAGGAGATGCTGTTTGCGGTATACGACGCGATCCGCGTCAGCCCGGATCCCTTTGACCGGCTGCGTGAAGCGGTCGCCTCCCTCTCGAAGCCGGCGCGGGAGATGTTCGCGGGCAGCGTCGCGGCGGCCATAAGGGCTGAGGTCGTGCGGACGCTCACGAAGACGCTCGCGCTCTGCCGCGCCGTGCGCCCGCTTTTGGAAACGGGCGGCGCGCACGCCTATCTGCCCCTCTGCGAAGCGGATACGGACGGGCTTGCGCGGCTCCTTGCGGCGGCGGAGGACCTGAAAAACGCGAAGCGGTCCGCGGACGCGCCGCACGGCCCCGGCGCGCAGGAGGACGCAGACAGGCTGCAAGCACTCCTGTCTGCGGTATCCGATTTTAAATTCGCGACTTTCTCCGTTTCAAACAAGGAAGAAAAGGCCAAATACAAGGCGATTGAGGCGGATGTGAAGCGCCTCCGCGAAAAGGCGAAGCGTTTGCTGCGCGAGGGCTTGGCTGAACGGTATTGCCGGCGGTCCTTGGAGGACTGCGCCGCCGAGATCAACGGCACGGCCCCCTACGCCGCCTATCTGGCCGGGCTGCTGGAGGCGTTTCACGAGATATTCACGCGCAAAAAACT
>JAITAX010000087.1 GCA_031283865.1 Eubacteriales Family XIII. Incertae Sedis bacterium | reverse complement strand
TGCGGCCACCGCAGCGAGCATGTGCGCCTATCCCCGTTTGCGCCTTGTGCAAACGGCCGGAAGGTGCCACTCGAGAACTCCCCGGCTTCAGCCGGGTTGGAGTTTACCGTCAAACGCCGTTTGCGGCGTTGCGACGAGCGGAGAGGATTACCAAGCCTCCGGCCGGCTGCCTCTGAACTGTAACCCTTTGCCGACTATACAACAACAGGGGTTATGAATACATATGGGATATTTTTTTAATTTGCTGAAACGCATAGACCGAATCTTGCTGATATTGCCGCTTTTTTTCGCGTTCATCAGCATTGTCATGATCGTGAGCATCACCTACGACGGCGAGAACATGCTGAACCGCAGCGTCGTGGTACAGGCGGCCTCCTATCTGCTGGGCTATATGGCCGTCGGCGTGGCGTTGCTGATCGACTATCAGATATTCGCGCGCTACGAAAAACCGATCTACGCCTGCGCGCTGCTCTTCCAGCTCAGCGTCTATACGCCGCTCGGCACGGATATGAATACGGGGTCCCTCGCGTGGATCGACCTTGGCATAGCGACGATGCAGCCCTCGGAACTCGTCCGCATCCTGTTCGTGCTGATCTTCGCGCACTTCCTCGCGGGGGCGCGCGATTCGCTGGTTTCCGTCAAAGGCGTGTTTTTCTCCGTGCTGTACGCGGCGCCTTTCCTCGCGCTCATCATGAAACAGGACTTTGGCTCCGGACTTGTCCTCGCCGTCATGTGCGTGGGCATGGTGTTCTACGCGGGCATAGACGGCAAGCTGTTCGGAAGACTTTCCGCAGCCGTTCTCATCGCGCTGCCCGTATTCTATCGCTTTATGGAGAAATATCAGAGGGATCGCATCGAGGGCTTCCTGCACCCGGAGAATTTGAGCATAAGCACGACGTGGCAGGTGCATCAGGCGAAAGTCGCCATCGGCTCGGGCGGATTGTTCGGCAAGGGCCTCTTTTCCGGCACGCAGAAAGAACTGAACTTCATCCCCGTGCAGGAATCCGACTTCATCTTCGCGGTCATGGCGGAGGAACTGGGCTTCATCGGCGGCGCGGCGCTCATATGCCTCTATCTCGTCTTCCTGCTGCGCCTCTGGCGGATCAGCGGCAGGGCCAAGGACATGTACGGCTCGCTGATCGTCATAGGCATTGTGACGATGTTCGCCTTTCAGATATTTGAAAACATCGGCATGAACATGGGCCTTATGCCCGTGACCGGCATACCCCTGCCTTTCATCAGCTCGGGCGGCACGGCGGTCGCGGCCAATATGCTCGCAATCGGCTTGGTTTTGAACGTGGGCATACGGAACAAGACGATCAATTTCTGAGGCGCGCATCGAAGCCGCGTCAAAGGCTGAGCAGCCTGTCCGCAATCCTGTTGAAATTCTCTTCGATGTAGCTGCCCCTCTGGTACACGATAGGAACCCCGCAGTTGGCGGAGATGTTGATGTTTTCGTCGTATTGGATGATGCCTATGAGCGGCGATCTTACGCGCGCGGACACGTCCTCGAAGCTGGGGAAAAGCCCGCTGCGCATCAACTCGCGGTTCACCTTGTTCAGCACGCAGGCGCGCTGCGACACGCCCGCCTCCGAAAGGACGCGATCCGCCATGTCCGCGTCGCGCAGCGCGACATGCTCCAGCATCGTTACGATTACGGCGACGTCCCCGCCCGCGGCCGCCAGCATCAAATCCCGATCCACGCCCGCAGGCCCGTCCACGAGCACGTAGTCGTAGCTTTCGCTCAGCTTCGCGTAAAAGGCCGCCACGGACGCTTCGTCGAAGCTGAACTTGCGCCTGTTCTGCGTCGCCGGTATCATATGGAGGCAGGGGAAACGCTTGTCGCGCAGCACGGCGCGGCGATAGCCGCACAGGCCGCCGAGAACATCCGCCACATCGAAGATGACTTTGCTCTCAAGGCCCAGATAGATGTCCATATTGCGCAACCCGAGGTTCATGTCGATCATAACGACCTTTACGCCCCGTTCCGCGAGGGTCGCGCCGAGATTCACGGTGAATACCGACTTGCCGACGCCGCCTTTTCCTGATGCGGATATGATGATTTTACCCAATTCGCTTTCCTCGCTTGCTCTCGCTCAATCGATCACCGTACCGAGATCGTAATCCCGGTATTCTTTCTCAAGCTCCATATACCTCGCTATAACCTCCTTCGCAATGGGCGCGGCGTTCAGTGAACTGTTGCCCTGAAACACGAGCACCGCGACCGCGATGTGCGGATCCTCCGCCGGCGCCAGCGCCACGACCCACGAAAAGGGCCTGTAGCTGTCCTTGAAAGAATCCATGCGCTCCTCCGTTATCGCGGAACTGTAGCTGCTCAGGTTGACGACCGCGCGGCGAACCGCCTTGTTTTTGGACGTATAGATGTCGGGGAGCTGCGTCATAAGCCTGTTCATCTCGGTTTCGACGCTCTCCCATTCCAAGCCGGCATCGATGCCGGACAGATGCTCCTTTATGTACTCCACCTCATCCGGAGGCTGTATATAGCCGCTCTTCTGCGCGGTTCCCGTCTTGGCCGCGACGGAGACGGGCAGGCCCACAAACTGGCTGTACAAACTGCCGTGCGAGCCTTTCACGACGCGCTTCATGCCCTCTATCACATCGCCGAGGAAAGCGTCGTCGCTCAGCGCAACCTTGACGCCGGGCGCCTTTTCGACGATGCCCTCCCCCTCTGTGGCGCGCACGAGGCTGATCTCGTTTCTGACCCCGCCGTTGCCTATGGTCGCGATGTAGTTCGCGATTTGCAGGGGCGTATAGGCGTTCTCGCCCTGTCCGATAGAGATGTTCAGCTCGTCGCCCGTCGTCCACTGGGCGAAGTTGAAGTAGGTGGACTTGCAGGTGTCCGCGACGCGATTGATCTGATCCTCCTTGACGCCCATGTCCTGCATACGCGCAACGATTTCGGAGCGCTTGGGGTTTTCTTCCGCCCAGCTCACGATCTCCTCTATGCTGCCGCCGAGCAGCGCGGCGTCGTTCAAAAAGGCCGGTGTAAAATACTCCTCCGCGTTGTCGTACAGATGGCGTTTCAGCAGGGATTTCGTCATCGCCATCTTCGTCGCGGCATTCGGCACGCCGGCGGCGGTTTCGGCAAGCTCTATGCCCGTATATTGTCCGAGACCAAACTGCTCGGCGTAGGAGGTGATCTTGTCGATATCGATGGCGCTGTGGTAGGAAAGCGGCTTGTTCCTGTAAAAATCCATGCCCGTCGCGATGTCGAAGAAATAGTAGTTGCACGACACCTCAAGCGCCTCGTAGAGGTTCACGCTGCCGTGACTGCTGCCGCTCGTGCTGTACAGCAGGCACTTGTAGGGCCTGTTGCCGACCGTCACGAAGCCGCCGTCGTAGAGCCGCATATTCGGATTCAGGCCCGATTCGAGGGCCGCGATGGCCGTTATGGGTTTGAACGTGGAACCCGGCTGCACGGCGGTGCGCGTCGCCACGTTGTAGAGCGGCAGCGGTGCGAGCAGGTCACGCGGATTTTGGCTCTGCAGCGCGTTCCAAGCCTCATTGCCGATGCCCGTCGCAAACAGGTTCGGGTCAAAACTCGGCACATTGGCGATGGCGAGCGGTTCCGCGGTCTTCACGTCGAGCACGACGACCGAACCGACGTTCGCGTTGGGCTGCGCCTCCCGGAACTTGTAGCTCCCCCATTCGCTTTCAAAGGTTCCGCCTTTTTGCAGGCGGTCAAGCCCCTTGGTGAGGATCTCCTCGCAGGACTGCTGCAAGGAGAGGTCAATCGTCAGGTACACGTCCTTGCCTTTCTCCGCCACCTGCTCGCTGATGACCTTTTTCAGTTCGCCGCGGGAGTTGACCTGTACCTCCTTGATGCCGTCCTTGCCCTTGAGCGTGCTCTCAAGGCTCTTTTCCACGCCGTCGAGACCGATCATATCCGTGGGCCTGTAGCCCAGTTCATCCACATAGCGCTCTTTCAGGGATTCGGAGATCTTGCCCATATAGCCCAGCACGTGGCTCGCCGCGTTTCCGTTCGGATAGTAGCGAATCGACTCTGTCACGACGCTGACGCCCTTGAGTTCGTTGCCCATCTCCTCGATCTGCATGACCGTGGCGTCCGAGACGTTCATCGCGATGTTGGCCGGCACGTACTGCCGATAGCCGAGCAGCTTCAACTCGTTGCGCAATATAATCAGCTTGCGCGCCGTCGAAATCGGAACGGAAGCCTCGATTTCAAAGTAGTCGCGTATCGCATAGAAAGCGTCGCGGGCTGAGATGTTCGTTGCGAGGCTGTAGCGCTGCAAAAAAGCCGCCTTGTCCATATCTTTCGTGTAATTCATGCGAACGACGGAGATGGGCGGCGTCACGCCGAGCTTCTGCATGTCGATCTGCGCTTCGTAAGCGTCCAAGCCCTCGTCGACGTTGTTTCTGCGGCGGATCTCGTCGAAAGCCTGTTCCGCCGAAAAATCCGCGGGCATAGCCTGCGAAAGCAGCCATTCCTCGATCTCGATCTGATATCGGTACTTGAAATTGCCGCCCTCGTATACGATGGGGAAATTGTCGATGTAGCTTTCGCCGTTCTTTTCCAATATCTCGATCAAGCGCGCGGCCACGGCGTTCAATTCGGCGGCCTGCATGTTGCCCCTGCTGAACTGCACCGTGAAGCTCGGCAGGTTGCCGGCCAGCAGCCGGCCGTAACGGTCGTATATCTCCCCGCGCGGCGCGACCGTATAGATGCTGCGCATGTCGTTGTCGTCGGCAGCGGCGGCCCATTCCTCATGCTGCAACACCGTCAGCACGAAGAGGCGCAGAATCAGTGCGGCCATCAAAAGGGCGACGAGCAATATGATCTGGTTGTCGCGCGGTTTGATCCACTTCATTTCACTATAAAACCTTTCGCTTCCTTGAACCCGCCCTTGTACTCGCGGTCCTTGCGGTGCCGGATGACGCTGCGGCGAAGTATCAGATGGAAGAGCATCACAAACAGCAGATTGTATGCGATCAGCACGGGCTGCATTTCGAGTATGTAAAGCAGTGTATGCGGTATCCCCGTCAGCTTGTAAAGCCCCCAGTAAACGACGTTGTTCAAAGCCGTACCCGCCAGTCCGGCCGCCAATGCGGGAAGCAGAAGCTCGTGGTTCAGATAGCGTTTGATCCGCATCACGGCAAGCGCCGCCGCCATCTGCGACACGGCGGAAACGCCGACATAAAGGCCAAATTCGATATCCCACAGGATGCCGAAGATCACGCCGAAGCAGGCGCCGAAAGGCTCATCGTACAGGAAAGCGAATACGATCACGAGGCAGAGCAGGATGTTCGGGGAAACATCGCGTATCGCAATGTACCGCAACGCGGCGGACTGTACGACGAAGGCCGCCAAGAAGATCGGGATCGCGTAACGCGTCTTCAAAGCAGCACCGTCACTTTCCGAATGCTCTTGAAATACGCCGCGGGTTCCACATGCACCGTCTTCAGCGGCGAATCGTGGTTCCACTCGACGCTCGTCACCTTGCCGATCATGAGACCCGGCGGATAGAAGCCGCCGATTGCGGAGGTCACGAGCCGGTCACCCTCCCGCACGGCGGCGGTTTCGTCCAGCATGTAGCCCGTAAGCCCGCCCGCGCCGTCGCCCTGCAACATGCCGAGCCACTCAAGGTTCCTGAACACCTGAAAACCCACCTTGTTGGTTTCGTCTATGATCGAGATCACCTTGGCTGTGTTCTCGCTCGCCGTCATCACGCGCCCGATCAGGCCGTCGCCGTCGATCACGACGGAATCATCCGAAACGCCGTCCTCGGAACCCACGTTGATCGTGAAAATATTGAAGCCGCTCGACCTGTCAAGTCCGATCACATCCGCCGTGACGAGTTCGTAATCGTCCCCGATGTCCGCGTAATTCAAAGCTTCGGACAGCTTCTCGAGATCGGTGAGGTCCGCGCCCGAAAGCCGCGCTTCGCTCAGCTCGCGTTCAAGCGCCTCCACGCGCACCCTGAGCCGTTCGTTCTCCCGCACAAGCTCGTTCGAGAGCGTATAGACGGAAAAGCGCTCGTCCAGAAAGCGCGCCGCCTGCGCAAAGGGCGTCTGTATCACGCCGAGCGCGCGGCCGGCCGCTCTGCCGAGGATATTGCTCTCGCCGAAGGTCTGATATGAAACCAAAACAAGGATGAGCAAGGCGGCGAAAACCGCGATGATCGTGCTTGCCCCGGTGTGCTTCCGTATCCATCTCATGGTCGCTTTTCTGCTTCTCTGCGGCCTGCCGCCGCAGCTTTCGGGCTGCGGGAAAGCAAGCCTGCTATTTCAACAGCTTCTTGCTGGAGTAACGCTCCAATTTCTCAATGTTTTTCAGGCTCTTGCCCGTACCCTCGGCGACGGCTTCAAGCGCGTTCTCGGCGATGAACACCTGCAGGCCCGTGTGCCGCGTAATCAGCTTGTCTAACCCGCGGATCAAGCCGCCCCCGCCGGAAAGCACCATGCCGTGGCTGACGATGTCCGCCGCAAGCTCCGGCGGCGTATGCTCGAGGGTGTTCTTCACGCCGTCTATGATTACGCCGATAGGCTCTTCCAAGGCCTCGTGTATCTCCTTGGACGACACCTTGATGACCTTGGGGAGGCCCGTGATGATGTCGCGGCCTTTCGCGTCGAGGTAGAGCAGCTTCTCGTCGTCGTCCGCGCCGTCGTCGATGTAGGCGCAGCCGATTGCGATCTTCAATTCCTCCGCGGTCCGGTCCCCGATGAGGAGATCGTAGGAGCGCCGCATATAGGCGATGATGGCCTCGTTCAGCTTGTCTCCCGCGTGACGCAGGGAGGTGCTCGTCAC
>JAITAX010000259.1 GCA_031283865.1 Eubacteriales Family XIII. Incertae Sedis bacterium | reverse complement strand
GAGGCGTTTTTTCAAAACCATGCAAATCCACGGGAAATCAAGTACATCCTCGTGGTGAATCGTGCGAAACGGGCATGGCTGGGACCGTTTGCAGACGCGCTTCGGAGCGTAATGAAACGCCAATTGAAAATATGGAACGCGTCGCTTGTCGCGATAACAGAGAAGCAAGCTCTGCATTCCGGTCTGATCAGCCGGGCGGAATGACCGCCGCGTCGCCGCCGGGCAGGCGCCTTGCCGCATCCCCGGCAACCGGAGCGCTTTCTTACAGCAAAAATCGCACGAAGCCGCCGCCGCGCGCGGCGCTCGACAGCCAGCGTCCGAGGTTCACGCCGAGCAGGTTGCAGTTGTCGAGTATGTCGATGCGCGCCGCGCCGCCGGCTTCTTCGTACTCCATGCCCGTAATCGTGACCCAGTGCCAGCGGTCCAGTTGAAGCTCCGAACCGTTGTGGAGGTTCAAGAAAGCCACGGGCAGGTCGCGTTCGAGTCCGGTGCGTATAAACTCGACGATGTGCGCGAGCGGCGGTCGGTCGTCGCGGTCGTCGCTGATATCCAGAGCCTCGGTGCGCAGGCCCAGTCCCGCAGCGTCGGAATAGCCGGCGATGCCCCGCCGCAGCTTGGTAGTGGTGTTTATGCCGCCTCTGCCCGGCGTTACGTGCTTCCACACGCGATCCATCAGTTGGACGAACTCCCGCTTGTCCCGTATCCCCGCGCCTTGCGCTTCGACGTCCGTGCCGCCTCGAAGCGCCCCGTCGCCCGCCGCGCTCGCCGCGCGGACCCGCGCGTTCGTCAGGTAGAGAATCGCGTTTGTCGCGGTGGTCGGCCCGCAGCCGGCCATGCGCCGCCACCAAGAGCTGTACCAGTCTTGGTCGCCGCCCTTGACAGTTCCGCCGTTTTCCGCGTCGCGGAGGTCGAAGTATTCAAGATTTGACAGCGCAACTCTCATGCTCGCACCGCTTTCCGCCGCCGGACGGCCGCCGGCTCTGTTGTTCGCAGGGTTGAACAGGCCCTAACTTTCTATCGCCCTATCGTTCGCTCATAAGCGCACAGACGGCGTTGGAGAAAGCCACGGGGTCCTCGATCGGCAGGCCCTCGATCAGCAGGGCCTGATCGTAGAGCAGGCCGGCGTAGGTCCCGACGCGCTCCTTGTCGTTCGTATAGGCCGTTTCGAGCGCGCCGAACACGGCATGATCCGCGTTGATTTCCAGTATGCGCTTGGCTTTCACGTCGCTGCCCGCGGGCATGGCCGAAAGCACTTTCTCCATTTCGAGCGAGATGCCCTCGCCGCTCGTGAGGCAGACGGGATGGCTTTTCAGCCTGCGCGAGAGCCGGACCTCCGCAACCTTGTCGCCGAGCGCCTCCTTGACGGCGGCCAACAATTCCTTGCTGCTTTCCGCCTTTTCCTCGGCGGCTTTCTTCTCGTCTTCCGACTCATCGATGCCGAGATCGCCCTCCGAAACGGATTTGAACTGCTTTTCTTTGTACTGCATCAGCGCCCGCAGCGCAAATTCGTCTACGTCGTCGGTCAGGTAGAGAATCTCGTAGCCCTTGTCTTTCAAAAGCTCCGTCTGCGGCTGCTTGTCGAGCTTGTCCGTCGATTCGCCCGCCGCGTAATAGATGAATTTCTGATCCGCGCCCATGCGCGAAACGTATTCCGACAGCGTGACAAGCTTCTTTTCGGAAGAGGAATGGAACAGGAGCAAATCCTCGAGCAGCTCTTTCTTCAAGCCGTAGTTGTCGTAAACGCCGAACTTGAGCTGCAGGCCGAAAGTCTTGAAAAATTCCTCGTACTTCTCCCGGTCCGCGCCCAGCATTGTCTGCAGCTCCGATTTGATCTTGCTCTCGAGCCGGGCCGCGATGGCCTTGAGCTGCCGGTCGTGCTGCAGCATTTCGCGCGAGATGTTCAGCGAGAGGTCCTGCGAATCCACGAGCCCCTTGACGAAGCTGAAATAGTCGGGCAGGAGATCGGCGCATTTTTCCGTGATCATGACGCCGCTCGAATAGAGCTGCAAGCCCTTTTCGTATTCGCGCGTATAATAATTGAAAGGCGCCTTTGCGGGGATGTAGAGCAGGGCGTCGTAGCTGACTACGCCCTCGACGCTCGTATGGATTACTTTCAGGGGATCTGTGTAATCCATAAATTTGTCCTTGTAAAATTCGTTGTATTCCTCGTCCTTTACGGCGCTCTTTCCGCGCTTCCAGATCGGAACCATGCTGTTCAGCGTATCGGCTTCGATGTAGGTCTCGTACTCGGGCGGAGCGTTCTCATCCGCGCCCTCGGCCCCGGGCAAGGCCCGCCGCTTCTCCGTGTTCATCTTGATGGGATAGCGGATGTAGTCCGAATAGCGCCGCACGAGGTTTTTTATGCGGTAGGCTTCGAGAAATTCATCGTACTTCTCGTCCTCGGTGTTTTCCTTGACGGTCAATATGATCTCGGTCCCGGTGCCGTTGCGCGCGGATTCCCTCACGGTGTAGCCGTCCGCGCCCGAGGATTCCCATTCCCACGCCTCTTCCTCGCCGAAAGCGCGGCTGATGACGCGCACGTGACTGCTGACCATAAAGGCCGAGTAGAAACCGACGCCGAATTGCCCGATGATGTCGATCGCCTCGCGCGCGGTCTTGGCTTTCTTCGTGTTCGCGCTTTCCTCGAGGGTTTCTTGCTTGAAATCGAGCGTGCCGCTGTGCGCGATCGTGCCGAGGTTGGTTTCCATTTCCTCCTTTGTCATGCCGATGCCGTTGTCCGAGATCGTCAGGGTCCGCGCGTCCTTGTCCGCAGAGATCCATATGCTGAAATCATCTTTCGAGACGCCCGTATTTTTCTTGTCGATCAAGCTCTTGTAATACAGCTTGTCGATGGCGTCGCTCGCGTTCGAGATCAATTCGCGCAAAAAAATCTCCTTGTGCGTGTAGATGGAATTGATCATGAGGTCCAGCAAGCGTTTGGACTCGGCCTTGAATTGTTTTTTTGCCATACTTGCCTCCATTGCGGCCCTCAGCCGCCCACAATTGATACGGAAACACAAAACGGTTGCAGCTCCGGCTTGCAAGGGCGCCGGGCGCCTGCGCGCAGCCGGGTCCGCCCGGCCGCCGTTAGCACTCAACGCAGAAGAGTGCTAACACCCTTACTATACCGCAATTTGCTGTATAAAGCAATAGGTTTTTGCAAAAAAAACACACCGCGCGCCGGCGCGCCGGGCGCGCCGGGCCGATGTGTGCGCCATATCAAGTTTCTCCGTTAGATCATTCGTTTTTTCTTAGTTTCACGATTTCCGCTCTAATATCACTGATAACATCTCTATTCGCGATCTCGCCTTTCAAGCTGAACACGACGAACACTTTACCGCCGAATTCTTCCTCGAACGCTTTGAAGCTCGCTTTCATCCGCTCGGTCGCGGAATAGTTTCCGAAGTTGGCTTTGGCGGTTACCGGCTTGATCTGAATACCGAAAGCCTTATCTCCGACTTTCGCCACATAGTCAATATCTCCGGCATGATCGAGTTCGGGATCGCTTTCCTCGAATACTACATCAGGGAATACCTTCGCCAGA
>JAITAX010000238.1 GCA_031283865.1 Eubacteriales Family XIII. Incertae Sedis bacterium | reverse complement strand
AGGTCTTGATGATGTCGGCGATGCGATGTATCTCCCGCACGGACAGACCCGCAGCCTTGGCGATGCTCGTCAGGCGGTTCGCGGCCAAGTCCTCGAGGTGTTCCGTCACGACGCAGCGGATGCCCGGCGTGACGATGCCGAGCTGCTCCAACTGAATCAGCAGGCATTCGCGCAGATCGGCGGCGCACACACCTGTGGGATCGAAGCTTTGCACCGTCTTAATCACGAGATCCACTTTCTCGCGCTTCACGCTGAGTTGACGCGCGATCTCCTCCGCGCTCTGCGTCATATAGCCGTTCTGGTCCAGCGATTCGATGATGTATTTCCCGATCTGCCGGCAGCGCTTCTTCAGATCCGTGAACTGAAGCTGAAACAGCAGATGCTCTGTCAGACTGACCTCGGAGCTTACGAACTGCTCATAGGAATATTCGTTCTTCTCGCCGGCGTACTCCCATTGGCGATAGCTGATATCGTCCAGCTCCCGTTCTTTCAGGTACTCCGACCAGTCGAAATCCTCCGCGCCCGCGCGTTCCTCGGCGCGGGTGTCGTCGCCGATCGCCTCACCGTCAAACGCCGATTCGTCCGCCGATTCATCCGCCGATTCGGGCGCCTCCGCTTCGAGGATCGGATTTGTCAGAAGTTGTTCGTCGATGTAAGCGTCCAATTCCTGCGTGTTGAATTGCAGGATCTGTATGGCCTGTATAAGCTCCGGCGTCATCACGAGCTTCTGAGATTGTTCAATTGTGAGATCGTATCCCAGCTTCATGCCCATTCCTCACCGAAACCGACGCCTAAGCAAGAAAGCACTGCGTCTCAAGCCGTCGCCGCGCCGCAACACTTCTTATACTTCTTGCCGCTGCCGCAGGGACAGGGATCATTTCGTCCCGGCGTCTTGTCCTTAATCACGGTTCCCGCCTTTCGCTGTTCGTGCGCAATCTCCTCGCGCCGCTCGGCGCCCAGCGCCGCGTCCCATTCCGGCAGGCTGTAAAGATGTTCGGCCTTGGCCGCGCGCATGTTGAAATACAGCTTTTCGACGTCGATGACGAGCCTGACGGTCGAATCCTCCGTCATGTCCTCGATCTCAATCGGCTCCCGCAGACTGCTCGAAACACCGTCCAAGAAACCCATGAACAGGACGGAATCCGACTCGTAGGCGGCCGCCAAGTCCTTGAAAGATCCTTCCAAGATCCTGTCCGGCGCCCCCAGTATGTCGCTGTAAATGCGCGCCTCCGTCTTGCAATACCGGTCCCAAAAGGCCGGGAAGCTCGCGTTTGTCTGGCCCTCGATCAATTTTTTCCAACGATCAAACAATCTCATAGCGCGAAATCTCCTCCGTGTAAGCGCCGCCCCGTTCGCCGGACGCGTCGTCCTACCGCGCGACGGCGCGCGCGATCTCGATCACATCGCCCATAACCGCGCTGCCCGTGGGCAGCGGGCCCGCGCCCTTGCCGTAGAACATCAATTCGCCGACGGCGTTGCCCTTTACAAAGATCGCATTAAATTCATTGTTCACGCCGGCCAAGGGATGCGCGTTCGCCACGAAAGTCGGGCCTACGCTGTATTCGATGTCGCCGCCTTTCTTTCTCGCCAGCGCGATCAGCTTGAGCTTGCCGCCCTGCGCCGAGGCATTTTCGATGTCGCGCATCGTGATGCCCGTGATGCCGACGGTGGGAATGGTCTCCGGCGGGACCCGCTTGCCGAATGCGAGCGAAATCAGAATGGAAAGCTTGTTCGCGACGTCATGCCCCTCGACGTCCGCCGTCGGGTCAGCCTCCGCAAAGCCCTGCGCCTGCGCCGACTTCAGGGCCTGTTCATAGGACAGGCCGCCCTCCGCCATCTGCGTCAGGATATAGTTTGTGGTCCCGTTCAGGATGCCGCGTATTTCTTCGTATTCGTTGGCTATGAGCGCTGCGGTTAAGGCGTTCAAGATCGGAATGCCGCCGCCGACGCTCGCCTCGAAGCGGAACATGACCCGATTCGCGCGCGCCGTATTCAGCAGCTTGTCGTAGTTCGCCGCAACCGCCGCCTTGTTCGCGGTCACGACGTGCTTGCCGTTTTGCATCGCGGTCAACATGAAGCCCGTGGCCGGTTCTATGCCGCCCAAAAGCTCGATGACGATGTCTATGTCGGGCGCTTCCAGTATGTCGGCGGCCTCCTGCGTGAACTGCTCGGGGGCGACCGTAACGTCGCGCTTGCGCGCAAGGTCCTTTTCCAATATCCGCGTAATTGCGAGATCGAGGCCCGTGCCGGCCATAATGTGCGCCTTGTTCATCTCAAGGGTCTTGTAAGTCCCCGTGCCGATGTTGCCCATCCCCAAAAGACCTATCCGGATCTGCTTCATATTGCATTCCTCTCTATCGTTTTGTCTTACTTACTCAACAGTTATTATATCATGAGTTAAGCGTTTTGCCTATCGGATTTTTTCCTCGGATGCGTTATACTGTATTCAGAATGGAAGACGCGAGGGCGACCGCCCAAGCGAGCGGACACCATACAGGAGGATGAACGTGAAAGCTTTTCACATCGTATTGGTAGAACCCGAGATACCGCCGAACACGGGCAACATCGCGCGAACCTGCGCGGCCACCGGCACGACCCTGCATCTCGTGAAACCCCTCGGTTTCGAGGTGTCGGATCGAACGCTGAAGCGGGCGGGCCTCGATTATTGGCCCCTCGTGAACCTGAAACTGCACGAGAGCTTGGACGCCTTTCTGCGCGCATACGCGGGCAATCCGATGTATTTCGTCACGACGAAAGGGCGGCGGGCCTACACCGAGACGGACTGCGAAGAGGGCGCCATGTTTCTGTTCGGCAAGGAAACGGCGGGGCTTGACGAGACGCTGCTGCAAGAGAACGCCGACCGGACCCTCCGCATCCCCATGCTGCCGGACGAGCGGTTGCGATCACTCAACCTCGCGAACTCCGTCGCGATCATCCTCTATGAGGCGCTGCGCAGGCGCGGCTTTCCGGATTTCAGATAGGACACAGGGAGCGCCCGCACTTGCGTTGTGCGCGCGCTCCCTGTGATCGGGACGCCGAGGGCGGCGTTAAAAGGCCGCAGGGGCGCCGAAAGCGGCTTCCTACGACAGGAGCCAGCGCTTTATGTTGCGCGCGTCCTTGTCAAATTCCGCGCCGACCTTTACAATTCTGCGGTCGCCCGAGCTGTACGGAATCGAGTAACCTCTCTCGTCGATCTGCGCGAGCGCCTCCTCCGCCGTGCCGTTCAGCTTGAACTCGAACACGTACACGGCCTCTTCCGTCTCGACCACGGCGTCCGAACGTCCTTTCGCGCTGTGCACCTCCGCGCGCGCGTACTGTCCGAGCAGCGTGAACACGAGGTATAACACGAGGTGATAATACCGTTCTGCCTCCTCGTTCAAGTCGTAGGGGATGTTCGCGAAGAAAGCCCGCAT
>JAITAX010000214.1 GCA_031283865.1 Eubacteriales Family XIII. Incertae Sedis bacterium | reverse complement strand
GCGGCCACGATGGCCCTGGCGCAGCACTCGTCCCAGACGTCGATGTCGTTCTGTGTGTAGAAAGCTACGACGCGCTTGCCCGTCGTGCCGCTCGTGGACTGTATCCTGACGCAGTCGGCCAAGGGCTTAGCCAAAAGCCCGTAGGGATAAGCCGCTTTCAAATCGTCTTTCGTGAGGAAGGGCAGTTTGTGACGATCGTCCATCGACCGAATATCCTGCGGCGCGAGCCCGATTGCATCCATCTTGTTCCTGTAATAGGCCACGTGATCATAAACGTGCTGTACTGTCCGTACAAGTCGTTCCGACTGGAGCGCACGCATCGCTTCCGAGGATGCGCATTCCATATCCTGCTGATAATAGTTCACCGCTTTCGCCTTTCCCAAATCAACCGGCGTCGCCGCTTCCCGCCGCGCCCGCAGGCGCGGCGGGAAGTTCTCCGCCGTTCGCATCGCCGCGCGCCCGCGGCGATTACCTTTCAACAATCAACGCCGTACCCTGCCCGCCGCCGATGCAGAGCGTGGCGAGCCCGTATTTGGAATTTCTCTTCTGCATTTCGTAGAGCAGCGTAATCAGTATGCGCGCGCCCGAAGCGCCGATCGGATGCCCGAGCGCGATGGCGCCGCCGTTCACGTTGAGTTTTTCGGGAGCGAAGCCGAGTTCCTTGCCGACGGCGACGCACTGCGCCGCAAAGGCTTCGTTCGCCTCGATCAGGTCCAGATCCTCGAGTTTGATGCCGGCTTTCTTCAGCGCTTTCCGCGTGGCTTCTATCGGACCGATGCCCATGACGGACGGCTCGACGCCGGCCGATCCGTAGCCGATGATCTTCGCGAGCGGCGTGAGGCCGAGGGCCGCCGCTTTCTCCGCGGACATAACCACGAGGGCCGCCGCGCTGTCGTTGATGCCGGAGGCGTTGGCCGCCGTAACGACGCCGTCGGGTTTAAAGGCCGGTTTCAGCTTGCCGACGCTCTCGGCCGTGACACCGTCTTTCGGGTACTCGTCCGTGTCGAAGATCTTGGGATCGCCTTTCTTCTGCGGAATCTCCACGGGAACGATCTCATCCTTGAACTTGCCCGCCTTGATGGCGGCCACCGCTTTCTGCTGCGACGCGGCGGAAAAGGCGTCCAATTCCTCCCGCGTGAGGCCCCATTTCTCGGCCACGTTCTCGGCTGTAATGCCCATGTGATACTTGTGGAAAGCGTCCGTAAGACCGTCGTTCACCATGAGATCCACGAGCTTTGTATCGCCCATTCTCGCACCCCAGCGCGCGGCCGGGAGGATGTATCCGGACGCGCTCATATTTTCCGTGCCGCCGGCCACGATGATGTCGGCGTCGCCGGCCTTGATGATCTGCGCCGCCGCGGAAACGGTGCGAAGACCCGAGCCGCAGACCTTGTTCAGCGTCCACGAGGGGACTTCGACGGGAATGCCCGCCGCGAGGGAAGCCTGCCGCGCGACGTTCTGACCGAGGCCGCCTTGCAGTACATTGCCAAAGATCACCTCATCGACCGAGGCCGGATCGACTTTCGCCCGCTTCAGGGCCTCCTTGATGACGAGACCGCCCAGCTTCGCCGCAGGAACGTCTTTCAGGGCGCCGCCGAAGCTGCCGATAGGGGTTCTTGCCGCGCTTACGATTACAACATCTCTCATGAATAGTACCTCCTTTGTTAATAAAATAACAATATTATATGTTTCATTATAATCTGTTTGTTATGGAAAAGCAATAAGGAATACAACGAAATATCCCAATATCCCAAGCCGGGCAGAAAAGCTGCACGAATGCAAAGATCAAGGGCGCGCGCTGCAAACGCTTACCGAAATCTGCGGCAGTCCTGCGAATCGATGAAGCGCATCGTGTACTTCTCCACAAGCATCGAGGGCTTGTAGGACAGCTTGGCCTTGCGCAGTCCGGGTATGCCCATATCCTCCTCGCGGTTGATGCGTTTCACATCCTTTGCGACATGCTTGCAAAACTCGTTGTTGATGGCCTGATAAAGCCCCCGAAACTCCGTGTTGGCTTTCTCAACGTGCACCGTGACCGTTTTCCGCCCGAGCCGCCCGCCGACGCTCAAGGCTTCGATGGCGCCGTCTATGCGAATGGCGCCCGTCAAATAGCCGACGACCTCCAGATTGCGGAAAACATCCTGCATGGCGCGCTCTTCCATCATCAGCAGTTCTTTCTCGTGCGAGTCCGCAAGGTTCTTGCGCTCGTTGAAGCGCCGGATAAAGTCCATGGCCTCGTCCGCCAGATCGGAATGCAGGCTCACATATTCGTAATCGTAGTTGTTCAGAAAATAATTCAGATGGTTCTTCTTGGCATGGTAGTCGCGGCCTTTCAGTTCGATCAAATCCTGCGTATTGTAGACGTAGTCGAAATTCGCCCGGTCGGCCTCGACGCTCAATCTGCCCGGAAAGGCTTCCTTGATGAAATCCGTCATGTGGAAAGGCACGAGCATGAGCTTGAAAGCGCAGCCCCTCTCCTCAAATATCCGCTTCGCGCCGCAGATCGTCTCCGCAAGCCCCTTGGCTTCGTATGCGCCCGTCCGCGTCAGCGGCGGCAGCATGAACGGGACGTCCATCTCCGGCTCCAGATTGTCCACCGCCGCGATGCACAGGTAATCGCCGATGATCTGCCAGCTGAACTTGTTGATGTCGCGCCACATGTAGAGCGAGGTGAAAGACATGCCGGAGGCCCTGTATTCGAAGCTCCCCAGATATTCCTCAAGCAGAGGGCGCGATGCAATCGTGATCTCGTTTTCAAACAGAAACATCTACTTTACCAGACCGGAAATTTGCTTGAATCCGCTTTCCCCGGCGCCCCGAAGCAATTCAAACAAGGCCGACTCATAGCGCGTTTCCGCCGCGCCGGCCGCAGCCATCCTGCGAAAAGCCGCCTCCGCGTCGCCGCGCTTTCGCGAGGAGATGAGATCCGAAACGAAGAATACGTCAAAACCCTCCGCAAGGAGGTCGAGGGCCGTCTGCAACACGCAGACGTGCGCTTCCACGCCGCAGATCAGGACGCTCTTCTTGCCGAGGCTCTTCAGTCTGCGCACAAATTCCGGCTCGCCCACGGCGCTGAAGCTCGTCTTTTCGACGGGGACGAATGCGGCGGCGGGTACGGCGCCCGCGCCGTCCTTGTCCGCAGGCAGCGCTTCCGTCAAAGCCGCCGCGACCGCGCCGACCGTCGCGCCGAGACCCCGCGTGTACTGCTGCGTCGCCAGTATGGGCGTCCCGAGGATGCGGCAGCCCCGGATCAGACGCGCGGACAGTTCGATAAGCGCCTCACCCTCGTGCATTGCGGGAATCAGGCGCTCCTGCAGATCGATCACCGCCAAGACCGTTTCGTTTCGTCTTATTTGCTTGCTGTTCGGATGTGTGTGCATACTTACCTCCGTTGTCGCAGTTTTGAACGCCGCCGCCCAATGCGCAGGCGCGCCTCCGTTGAACTGTCTCAA
This sequence comes from Eubacteriales Family XIII. Incertae Sedis bacterium, assembly GCA_031283865.1. Taxonomy (GTDB): domain Bacteria; phylum Bacillota; class Clostridia; order Peptostreptococcales; family Anaerovoracaceae; genus JAITLA01. The sequence goes on along the minus strand of JAITAX010000214.1, from coordinate 467 downwards.
TCTCCTTGGGAATATACAGAAAGCTGTTTTGGAATGCTTTTCGGCGCTGCGCATGGGTCGCCGGGCCGCGTTTCAGCCGCGTTCCAGTCCCAGCCGCCTCAGCTCGTCCGCAGACGCGCGCGCCGTGAAGTCCGGGCGAAGCGGCGTGATCGTCGCGTAGCCGTCGCGATGCGCGGCAACGTCCGTATCCGCCGGCAAATCCGGCCTGTAGACGGGGTTTGAGCCGGCGTAGCGATACGTGCGCAGGCCGTCCTCGCGCGCCTCTTCGCGAAGCCACGCGTCATACTCCCGCGCGCCGAGCCGCGTGATTCTGACGCCCTTGATCGCCTCGGGCGGCAGGTCGGGCGCGTTGATGCTGAGGACGGTATCCCCGCGCAGCTTGTCCGGGCCGAGCCGCCCGAGGCGCAGCGCGAGTTCCAGCACCGTATCGTAATGCTGCGGCTCGTGGGAGTCCACGGAGGCCGCCA
>JAITAX010000172.1 GCA_031283865.1 Eubacteriales Family XIII. Incertae Sedis bacterium | reverse complement strand
AAGGAAACGTACACGAAATTCATCGCGGAACTGGGCTTTGCGGCGTATCGATAACGCGGATTGTGCAAAGGAGTCGCTGCTATGAAAATGCCGAATATTATCAAGGAACGAATCGAAAGCAGAGGATATGCGCTGGGCGCCTTCGTCGCGTCCGGATCCGCCATGAACTGCGAGTGTCTGGCGCTCGGCGGTATGGACTTCGTCGTCATCGACGCGGAACACGCCCAAACCGACGCGGAAACGGCAGTCGACATGACGCGGGCCTCCGAGATGTACGGGATGGCCGCGCTCGTGCGCGTGTACGACCCTTCGGACACGACCATGATGTCGCGCCTTCTGGACGTGGGGCTTCACGGGCTTATGGTTCCCCTTGTGGAAACCGAGAGCCAAGCCGTCGCAATCATAGACGCGGTGAAATTCCCGCCCTTGGGCCGGCGTGGCGCGAACGGCGGCAGGGGCGCCAAGTGGGGCTTGTACGAAAACTACATGCGGCAATCGAATGACAGTCTCTATACCATCATGCAGTGCGAGACGAAAAAGGGCGTGGACAACATTGATGCGATATGCGGAACGCCCGGATTGGACTGCGTATTCATCGGCGTCGCCGATCTTTCGTTGGATCTGGGACATCCGGGCGACGAGAACGCCGCCGCAGTCGCGGAGGCCATCGACACCATTCTTGCCGCCTGCAAGCGGCGCAACATCGTTCCGGGCATCGTGACCGGAAGTGTGGACGCCGCCGTCAAACGGCTGTCACAGGGATTCAAACTCGTCACGTGCATGAACGATCAGGTGTTTTTCCGCGTTTCGAGCGAGAAGCATATCAAAGCGATTCGGGATGCGGCAAAGGCGACCGAATGAGCAAGGAGACTGCCCCGACCATGTACGCACATCTGTTCTCGCCCATTGTGATCGGAAAGCTGGGCGTAAAAAACAGGATTTTCATGGCACCGATGTCGACGCATCTGTCGGACGAAAAAGGGCGCGTCACGGAGGAAATGATCGCGTATTATGAAGCGCGCGCAAAGGGCGGAGCGGGCTTCATAACGGTAGCCGGCGTTCTGGTGGACAAGCTGTCGCGCTATGGCACGTTCCGAAACGTCGGGTTGTTTGAGGACGGCCAAACGGAGGATCTGCGCCGTTTGACCTCGGCAGCCCGCGCACACGGCGCGCGAATCTGCGCACAACTTCTGCATCCGTCCACGGCGGCGTCTTCCGCCTACAATGAAGGGCGGCGGCCGATTGCGGCCTCCCCGGTGGAGGCCAGGGCCTATGATGAGATTCCGCGCGCAATCGGCGCGGATGAAATCCGGCGGATTGTGCGCAAATTCGGAAAAGCCGCAAAGCGTGCGCGGGATGCCGGCTTCGACGCCGTGGAACTGCATTGCTGCCATCGGCACGGCTTGCTTGGGAACTTCCTTTCGCCCTTGCACAACAAACGCGTGGACGCATACGGCGGCGACACGACGGCGCGATTGCGCTTCCCCTTGGAAGTCATTGCCGAAGTCAGGAAGTCGGCGGGGGAGGATTTTCCGATTGTGCTGCGCATGTCCGCCACAGACGGCGTGACGGACGGGCAATCGATTGCCGAGGGCATCTATATCGCGCGCGCTTTTGAAAAAGCGGGCGTTTCTCTCATCCATCTGTCCAACGGGACGCTTGACTATCCGTGGAAGACGGCCGCTCCCTCCGGGATTCCGCAGGCGTTCAACATGGATCTCGCGGCGCGCGTCAGGCGTTCGGTCGGGATTCCTCTGGGTTTTGTCGGCAGGCTGAACGAACCGTGGATTGCGGATATGGTGATCGAACAGGGTTGTGCGGACGTGGCTTTTGTCGGTCGCGCGTTGATCAGCGATCCGGAATTTCCGAATAAGGCGATGACGGGGAAGACATCCGCGATATGCCCTTGCATCGGTTGTCTGCGCTGCTTGGCGACCGTCAACGCCGACGGCGGCATTTGTTGCACGATGAATCCGAGAGCGGGGCGTGAGTTAACCTTTGCGGCAACGGGAAAGGCGGCGCACCGGAAGAAAATACTGGTCGTGGGCGGCGGCCCTGCGGGGCTTACATGCGCCGCACACGCTGCGGAGAGAGGCCATGCCGTGACGTTGATGGAGCAGAAGGAGCAGTTGGGCGGACAGATGTACACCGCAGGCTTCCCTCCGTTCAAACACGATCTCGCCAAGGGGACGAAATATCTGATCGACCGCGCGAAAAAGGCGGGTGTCACATGCGTGACCGCGCAGGCGACGATTGAGAACGTCTGCGCGGAGGGATTCGACTGCGTGGTCTTGGCGGTCGGCAACACGCCTGTCATACCGGGTTTTTTGAAAGGCGCGAAGCATCTGGTGAGCGCCGAGGACGCGATTTTGGGGAATGTGCCCGTGGGGAAGAACGTCGTCATCGTAGGCGGCGGGCAGATAGGCTGCGAGACGGCGGACCTGTTGATTCATCCGTATCCGGATATGGGTGCCCGCAGCAGACGGGTGACGATCATAGAAATGGATGCCATCCTGCTTCGCGCCGAGAAAACCTCCGCCCGCGCCCTGCTGGTCGAGCGCCTGCAAAAGAAAGGATGCCGGATTTTGACCGGCACACGGGTGGAGCGGGTGAACGGCAGGGAATTGTACTACAAAAAGGACGGCGTGTTGCACAAGCTCGAAGGAATCGATACGGTCATCGCCGCCGTCGGCATGGCGCAGGAACGGCGCACGGCGGAGCAATTGGGTGCCTTGCCCATGCCGATCTACGAGATCGGCGACGTTGTGAACCTCTATCAAGCCATCAGCGACGGATACGCTTTGGCGAAGAAGCTTTGAACGGTTGCGCGGATTCGATCGGGATCGGGCGGTTGTTTGCAATCATTTTGTCGGGAACGTATTTCGGGACTTTGAAAGGAGGCGTGCGTGAAAATCCAAAAGTTGTTTGCAATTATTTTTGTCGGGAACGGTATACAAGAATTTGAGAGGAGGAGTTAATGAAAATTCAAAATCGGATGCGCCTAAGGCACTTCTTCGCACTGTCGGCCTGTATGCTCGCGGTGATTTGCCTGAGCGCAGTCACCGCGTTCACGGCCTCGTATAACGACACGAACAATCACTGGGGCGAGTCGGTGATCGATAAGTGGAGCGCATACGACGTGCTCCACGGCG
>JAITAX010000158.1 GCA_031283865.1 Eubacteriales Family XIII. Incertae Sedis bacterium | reverse complement strand
TCCACAAGAGCCACTTTGAAAGTGCCTTCCAGACCGATCGACAAAGGTGCCCTGAACAAGATATTGCTTAATCCGTACTATATGGGGACGGTGCGTTTTGACGGTAAGCATTACAAGGGCAAACATCAGCCTTTGACCGATGAAGCGACTTGGCAGAAAGTACAAGAAATTTTAGCCTCGCATATTTGCGGCGAACGTACACGGGAACACCCTCATTTTCTTAAAAGCACCGTTTACTGCGGCAGTTGCGGCGAGCGTCTGATTGTTCAGTACGCCAAATCTCATACGGGCGTAAGATACCCTTATTTTTCTTGTGCGGGACGGCACAACAAGAGGAACGATTGCAAGCAAAAATCTCTCTTGATTGATGAAGTCGAACGAGAGATTGAACGCTTGTACGAAAATATTGAGTTTGGTCCGAAGTTCAGAAAAGAACTTGAAACTTGGGTGCTTGCGGAGATTGACAAGACTATGCGGGATTTTGAACAAGAGCGGCAGGAGCTGGAACGGGAAAAAGACAAACTGGAACGCAAACAAAAGAAGTTGCTCGAAACCTACTATGCCGATGCCATACCCCTCGACCTGTTCAAAGAAGAGCAGGACGGCATAAAATCCGCTGTATCGTCCATAGACAAGCGGCTTGATGCCCACAATACGGAATGTGCCGATGTACGAAAGAGATTGGGGCAGGCCCTTGACCTTGTAGAGGATTGCGGCAAAACCTACAAGGCTGCCCCGGACAGTATAAAGCGGGCGTACAACAGGGCTTTGTTCGATAAGATATTGGTGTTTCCAAACGGTGAAACGGTACCGGAGTTTGCCGAGCCGTATACTGTCTTATTTGAACAAACTACCGCAACAGATAATGCTGACAACACCGGCGATTCCGTCACGGAAGACGGAACCGCCGGCGGTCCCATCGCCAAAGTCTTTGAAAAAATAAGAAACCACGAGCCGTCAAATTTTTTTGGTCGTGGTTTCAGTAAGAGGCTTTTGGTGGGGACAACAGGATTCGAACCTGTGACCTCATGGTTGTGATCCATGCGCTCTAACCAACTGAGCTATGCCCCCGCGCATCCGCGCGCCATGCGCGGCGCCGCGAAGAGAAAGCGACCGGGCGTGTCCGACAGAGAGGACGACCCGCAAAGTTGTGGAATTTCAATCGTTGTGTATTGTGGTGGGGACAACGGGACTCGAACCTGTGGCCTCTTGCTTGTCGAGCAAGCGCTCTAACCAACTGAGCTATGCCCCCGCGCTACCTCTCAATAATAGCGCAAGTTGCTTGCGTTGTCAATCATTTTTATGGCAAGCTCGATATTTGCGGCGGCCCGGCGGCCCCTTTGCGGCGGACCGTGTTACAGTTCAGAGGTAGCCGGCCGGAGGCTTGGTAATCCTCTCCGCTCTTCTATAGCGCCGCAAAGTTTGAGAACGCATAATTCACAATGTATAATTCACAATTGAGGAGGGAAAATTTGGTTTTGAAAATTGTGCATTATGAATTGTGAATTGCGAATTGCAAAATACCAAGCCTCCGGCCCCGAAATAAGCAAATTCTGCAAGGGGGGCTGAACAGTTACCGGACCCTTTGCCTCCTACAAGGCCGTCTGCGAATGCCGGCCGATCCGCAGCAGGAGCAGCAAGGGTACGTTGGACAGCAGCAGGGCGGCGCCTGCGCAGTACACGACCGTAAAGCCGAAGAGGTCGATCAGGCGGCCCCACAGCAGCGCGCCCGCCCCCATCCCCGAGTCGACGAAGAGGAAGAAAGTAGCCATCGCCACGCCGCGGCGGTGAATCGGCGCGATGCTCATGACCGCCGTGTTCAGCGTGGGCTGGCAGATGCCGTGCAGGCAGCCGTACAGGCAGGCCGCCGCAAGGAATACAGCCGTGTTCGCGATGAAAGCGATGCTAAGCATACACACGGCGCCGCCGAGCATACAGGGGATGAGGATCGCCGCAATCGAAACGCTGTCGATGATGCGCACGACAAGGAGCCTCGAAGCGATCATGGCGAGAGAGGCGACGACGAAGAAAAGTCCCGCGTCGGCGTAAGATTTATCGGACGCGAAAAGTGGCAGGAAGAATACAATCGACGAAACGGAAACGCAGACGATCAACTGCACGAGAGCGGGTTTCACCGCCGAGCGCTCCAGATACGCGCCAAGCCCGCCTCTGATTCCCGCCTTGCGTGCGGGCGCGGGCGCTTCCCCCTCCGTCGCCTGCGCAGGCCGCGCCGCTTTCTGCAACAGCGCGGTCTGCTCGTTGACGCGGAAAGAGCAGTTCATCGCCAGAATCACCGACACGAGCGAGATGGCCGCCGCCGTCCAATACACCGCGTAGAAGCGATTGCCAAAGATCAGCGCCAGACCCAAATAAGGCCCGATGGTCGTCGCACAGGAATGTGCGAGGCTGAACACGCTGATGCCTTTCCCGAGCAGGCTCGGATGCAGGGTGTTCGCCACGGCGACGCCGGCCGCCGTGCTGATCAAAGAGAAGCTCATGCCCTGCAGGAAGCGCCAAGCGCCCAAGGCCGGCAGGATCGGAAAGAAATTGTAGCAGGCGATCGAGACGGCCATCGAAACGGCGCCGAACAGGATGAATACACGGCAGCCGCGGCGGTCGATCCATTTCCCGCACAACATACGCACGATCAGCGCGGCCGCCGTGTAAGCGAACATCATAAAGCCGCTGTACGTCGCAGTGCCGCCGAGCGCGTCCACAAAGAGCGAGGTCGTGGAGTTTACGATCTGCGTGACCGTGAACGAAAGCAGGGAGAAGAAGCACAGCAGGATGAAGTCCTTTTCCCGAAGAGATACGCGATTATTTTCGATATAAGTCACCTCTATCTGTTTCCCGCGCCGAACCGGACGCCCGACGCGGGTCGAAAATACTATGAGCTTTGTTTCGGCTGCTCGAACATCGCCGCGGACTCGGCCATGATGTCGGCGATGGGCAGATGCTGCGGGCATTTTTCCTCGCATTGCCTGCAAGCGGTGCAGGTCGAGGGCACAGGCCGCACGAAATTGCGAATCGAGAAAGAAACCTTTTCCGCGCTTTCAAAAATGGTCGCCTCGTTCCGCAGGCTGATCAAACCCGGAATGTCGATCCCGACGAGGCAAGGTATGCAGTATTTGCAAGCGGTGCAGGCGTAGGGCGTCAACTTGTTGTATGCGTCCGCCACCTTGCCGATGATCGAGTGCTCCTCTTTCGTCAGCGCGTTTGCGTCGGCGTTCGAAAGTATTTGAATATTCTCCTCGACCTGCGCAAAGGTGCTCATACCGCTCAGTACGGTGAGTACCTCCGGGAAGTCGGCGATCCAGCGAAAGGCCCAGTCCGCGGGGGAGCGTTTCACATCGATGTCGTTCCAATATCTCTGTATAGGCTCCGGCAGGACATCTGTGAGCTTGCCTCCTTTGAGCGGCTCCATGATTACGACGGGAACGCCCTTAGACGCGGCGTAGCGCAGCCCCTCCACACCCGCTTGCAGCGCGGTGTCCATATAGTTGAGCTGAATCTGGCAGAAGTCCCACGGAAAAGCATCGATGACCTCTTTGAAAAAAGCGGTCGTTTCCCCGTGGTAAGAGAAGCCGATGTGCCTGATCAGGCCCTGCGCCCGCTTCTCCTTGAGAATATCCAAGACCTTGAGCTTCGGCACCTTTTCCCACGATTTTTCACGAACGTCGTGCAAGAGATACATGTCGATATGCGGCATATCCAAGCGCGTCAGTTGCTCTTCGAGCAAGCGCGGCACGTCTTCCGAGGTTTTCAAAAACATGAGCGGCAGCTTGTCGGCGACAAAGACTTTCTCCCGGTAGCCGTCCTTTAGGGCCTTGCCGAGGAGAACCTCGCTCTTGCCGCCGTGGTACATATAGGCGGTATCCACGTAATTGACGCCCGCATCGATGGCGTAACGGATCATGCGGACGGCTTCCACCTCGTCGATCTTCGTATGGTCCCCGTCGAGCACGGGTAGCCGCATACAGCCGAACCCGAGCAGGGAGACCTTTTCGCCCGTCTTGGGGAAAATTCGGTAATTCATTGCAACACTCTCCTCTCTGCGGCTTCTGCCGCAATCCTTTCGACAGGAAACACAAACCGGCATCTTTCGAAAAAGATGATCCGCGGCGCTCGTTTTGTTTTCTTAACAAAATCTCCGGGAAACCGGGAATCCGAATCCGCGTCGAAAAGCCAAACTCACCCCATAATTATACCGTTTATTTTTATTTTAGTCAATAAAAGGACAAAATATTATAGGAGACGCCCGCCCGGCACCGGCCCGGGGGTTCGCCTCCTGCCGCCCTCGGCGTCCCGATCCGCGCCACCCTGCCGCCCTCGGCGTCCCGGTCGCCGAAATCACATCATTTGCACCCACATCTGCGCCCGCATGTAAAAATTTCCTTGAATTTATCGCGTTTTGGGCGTATTATAAACAGTGGGAGGAAGAATGCAAGCATGAGCGCCTGTGCAGGTTCGAACATAGCCGTGATCCTCGCCGGCGGGCAAAGCCGCAGGATGGGGCGGGACAAGCTGGAGTTGCCCTATGGGAACGAAACGCTCCTGCGGCGCGCGGCGCGCCTTTATTCCGGCTGTTTTGACAGGGTATATCTGAGCGTAAGCAACGGCGAGAAATACGCCGATCTGGGCGTCGAACGCATTGAAGACGTATTCCGCGGCTGCGGCCCTATGGCGGGTCTGCACGCGGCGCTTTCAAAGACGGACGCCGACGGGGTATTCCTGCTGGCGGCCGACCTGCCCTTTGCGAATCCCGAAGCTGCGCGCTTTTTGACGCTGCGGGGCCGGGGGCGCGACGCGTGCATCATAAGGACCGACGACGGCTACTACGAACCGCTGTTCGGGTATTACGCGAGGAGCATGTTGCCGCGCGCGCAGGAAGCGCTTGCGGCGGGTCTATACGCCATGACGTCCCTCTACCGCGCTGCGGACGTCTGCTTTGTCAGCATTGCGGAACTCGGCGGTCTGTGGCGCGAAAACATGTTGCTCAACATCAATTCGCCCGCAGATTACGAAAGGGCGATCATCGAAACGGACAAAGGCCGCGACGCGCTTTGAGGCAAGGCTTAGCCTCGGCCTGAATGCGCGCGGCGTTTGCATAGCACGGCGGAACAGCGCAACGGAAGGAGTAAACGAAATGAGTTACAAGATCACGCGGAAGAACGAAAGCTACAACTACGAGGCTCCCGGACATTTCGATGTCAGGACGACGCGCCTGCACGATCCGGGCGACGTGAACGCGGGCGGCATCACGATGGGCCTGAGCCACTTCCTGCCGGGCGGCGGCTGCAACTACGGCGCCAACGCCAAGGAAACCATCTACTACATCATCGAGGGGCAGATGTATCTCGAAAGCGAAACAGGCACGCCGAACGAGGTCAAGACCACGCTCTATGCCGGCGATTCGTATCACTGCGGACCCGATACGAAGAAATCGGTCGTCAACAACGGAACGACCTCCTGTCAAATGCTCGTCGCGCTGATTACGCCGAATCAATAAGGCCGGCACGGTCTTGGGTTGTTTCGGCGAGGCGCCGCCGGGCGCGCCGCTCGCCGCCCCGCCGAAGCAATTGCGCTCGCCGCATTGGTACCTTGGGACATCCAAAGGTTGCCGGCAAACGGCGAAGAAAGACCGGTGTTCGGTAAGCTTTTGGGCGTTGCAGTGTACCGAGCGGGCAGACATCTTTGCACTTTGATCAAGAGGGGGGAAGGTGTTTTCAATGCAGTACAAAATCGGAGACGTGGCGGGCATCCTCGGCATATCCACGGACCTCATACGGTATTATGAGGAACGGGGCATAGTCAAGCCGAAAAAGGACGCGAACAACAACTATCGGTATTACGACGCTTGGGATATCAATTTTCTGATCGATTGCATCTGGTACAAAAATTTCGGATTCGGCATAGATGAGATCGCGATGATGACGACCGCCGAATCCCGTGACATGCTGATCGGGCGCCTGACCGAAAAGGGCGATGTGCTTTTGGAGAGCCTGCGACGCCAAGGCATGTTGCTCGAACGGATCCGCGGACACGCGGAAAGCGTCGCGCGCATCAAGGACTACATAGGCCGCTGCGATCTGCGCAACTGCAAGGAGCACTTCTACTATCTGAACCGCTTCAACCGCGCCTACGACAACAGCCCGAGGCTTCTCGCGCTGAACAAGGAATGGGGCGGGTTCATGCCTTTCACGAAACGCTACTTTGAGGTGAAGAAAGATGATCTGCTCGGAAAAGGCGTCGACTACGCGTGGGGCTTTTCGATCGGCATAAAATACGTCGAGGCTTTCAACATACCCATTGCGGCCCCCGTGGTCCATACGAGGCCGCACCTCTGCGTCCATTCCGCATTCAAAAGCTCCGGCAAGGAGGCGTTCACCGCGCGGCACCTCGACTTCATGCGGGATTTCGCGCTGAAAAACAGGCTGGAGGTCAGCGGGCGCGCCTTTGGCAATCTGATCTGCAGCGTGCTCGACGAGGAAAAGGGTGCCATCACGGGGTATTTTGAGGCTTGGCTGCCGGTGGAAAACCCGGCGGAGAGCGGCTCGGCGGAGAGCACGGCAGCGCGCGCGGAATAGGCGCAGGCGTCGAGGCCAAGCATCGCAGCGACCGGCCGGCCGCTGCGAGCAAAATTCCGAACGCTTCTTAAGCTCAGCCGACGGCGGTCAGGCCGCCGTCCGGGTAGACGATGTTGCCCGTCACGAAGTCGGAGGCGGAGGAGGCGAGGTACACGGCTGTGCCGATGCAGTCCTCGGGTACGGCCATCTTCTTCATCGGCAGACCGTCGGCGAGCTGCTTGCGATAGGTATCGCCGCCGCGCGATTCGATCATGGCCGTCATCATCGGCGTTTCCGTAACGGTCGGGCCGAAAGCGTTGACTGTTATGCCGTATTGGCCGAACTCGGAGGCGAGCTGCCGCGTCAGCATGTCGACGGCGCCCTTTGTGGCGCAGTAGCCGCAGTTGCCTGTGGTCTTGGTCGCGATCTTGCCGCGCACGGACGAAACGTTGATGATCTTGCCGTACTTATTCCGGATCATGTACGCGCCGAAGTGCTTGCAGCACAGCATGACGCTGTAGACGTTGACCTCCAGCATCTGCTTGAACACGTCCATCGGGAACTCCTGCGCGTCGAACTTCTTGTTGAAACCCTGCGAATTGACGAGGATGTCGACTTTGCCGAAATCCTTGTGCGCCGTCGCCGCGAGCGCCGCGACGCTGTCCTCATCCGTGGCGTCTGCCGTGTAGTAGCTGAGCGTCAGGCCCGTCGCTTCTTTGATCTCCGCGACGGCTCGTTTCAGCGAATCCTCGCTGCGCGAAGCGATTGCCACGCGCGCGCCGGCTTCCGCCAAACCTTGTGCCACCGCCTGTCCGATGCCGCCGGCGCCGCCCACGACCACCGCATTTCTCCCCGTTAAATCAAAAAGACCCATTCGTGTAATCTCCTTCCTTGATATGTGCCGCGCAAACGCTTTCTTGCGCAGTTCGAGTTATAGCAAGCTTCGCCTACAGCAGCTCCACGACGTCCGCCATCCCCAGCCCGCCCGCGATGCAGAGCGTAGCGAGGCCGTACCGCACGCCGCGCTTCCTCATCTCGTGGATGAGCGTGACGAGGATGCGGCAGCCGGAGGAGCCGACGGGATGTCCGAGCGCGATTGCGCCGCCGTTCACGTTCACGATGTCCTGCGAGAAGCCCAATTCGCGGACGCAGGCGAGGGACTGGGCCGCAAAAGCTTCGTTCAGTTCCACGAGGCCGATGTCCTCCGTTCGCAGGCCGGCCTTTTCGAGCGCCTTGCGCGTGGCCGCGATGGGCGCGATGCCCATGATGCGCGGGTCGACGCCGGCGTTCGCTATGCCGACAAAGCGCGCGAGCGGCTTCATGCCGAGCGCCGCGGCCTTTTCCGCCGTCATCAAAAGCACGGCGGAGGCGCCGTCGTTTCGGCCCGATGCGTTGCCCGCCGTTACGGAGCCGCCCTCCTTGAACACGGCTTTCAGCTTCGTGAGCGCTTCGATGGTGGTGTCGCGCGGATACTCGTCGGTGTCGAATACGATTGCGTCACCCTTGCGCTGCGGGATTACGACGGGAACGATTTCGTCCTTGAATCGCCCCGCCGCGATTGCGGCCAAGGCCCGTTTCTGGCTCTGCAGCGCGAATTTGTCCTGATCCGCGCGGGATACCTTGTACTGCTCCGCGACGTTTTCCGCCGTTACGCCCATGTTGAAGCTGCCGAAGATCTCCTGCGGCTGGCTCTGCGGCTGTACCTCGACGAGGGAATCAAGGAGAAGCGCGTTGCCCGTGCCGAGTCCGAAGCGCGCGCCGCGCATGTAGAAAGGCGCCGTGCTCATGGATTCCGTGCCGCCCGCCAGCACGACCTCGCACTGGCCCGCCTGTATGCTCATAAGCCCGTTGTTGACCGCCGTGAGGCCGGAGGCGCATTGGCGCATCACGGTATAGGCCGACGTTTCAATCGGAATGGCCGTGCGCAGCATGGACAGCCGCGCGATGTTCGGATTGTCGGACGACTGGCGGCAGTGGCCCAAGATAACCTCATCGATCTCGGCCGGCTCGATGCCGCTCCTGTCCAGAATGCCCTGTATCACAACCCGTGCAAGTTCTTCGGGCGGAACGCTCTTCAGCGTGCCGCCGATCCTGCCTACCGCCGTGCGGCAGGCTTCTACGATGACTACATCGCTCATATTCGCTTCCTCCTGTCGTTTGCTTATTCGTTACAATTCAGATTCGAGCGGTTTCCTGTATAGGCCGTAGACCGACCTATGAACTGTAACACTTACTCACTCTCCAAATAGGTTTGGGCCACGTACCGGTCCTTGTCCGTCGTCGCGGTGTAGGTCGCCTCCTTGTAGCCGTCCAAGCTGACGCGGATGTCTATGGTCTTGTCCTTGGGCAGCCATTCCACCTCCCAGTCGCCGAAATAGTTCGTCTGCGTTTCCCAGGTTTCCCCGCTCTCCTCGCACGAGAGACGCACCGTCGCGCCGCCGGCGACCTCGTCAAGCGCGCGCGGCAGGTAGACCGTTCCCGCCAAGAACACCGTCGGTATGTTCAGATAGACCACGTTGCCTTTCCTGCCCGCGAACTCTGCGGGCGGCGTAACGCGGTTCGCCGCGATATACCTGCTGATCTCGCTGTTCGGATCGTCGAGATCGCCGAAGAGCAGCGCTCTGTTTGGGCAGGCTTCCACGCAGCGCGGGCGCTTCAGCGCGGAATCGCCGAGATAGGCGAGGTAGTTCTCGTCATCGAGCAACTCCGCGCACATCGTGCATTTCTGCGGTATCTGCAGCTCCTCGTTCCAGAACGTCGCGCCGAGGGGGCAGGCCTCCGCGATGGCTTTCTGCCCTTTCGACTTCTCGGGGTCTATGATTACGATGCCGTCCTCCCGCTTGTACACCGCGCCGTCTTTCGCAACCTCGGCGCAGGCGGGTTTCTCGCAATGCGCGCACAGCACGGGTACCGTCGCGGTCTTCACGCGGCGCGAGCTGTCGCCGCGTTCCCATTCCCTTATGTTGATCCAAAATTGGCCCATCATAGGCTGCGGCGCGGAGTATTTCCCGGCGAAGCCGCAATGTTCATCCTTGCAAGCCGTAAAGCAGCAGTAGCACGCCATACATTGGCGTGAATCAACAGCTATTCCCCATCTCATTGCGCCGACGCTCCTTTCTGCAAATGCAAAGTCCTCACTTTCTGTTGAATCCTCTCAAAGCCGTGTCCCTCTATGATCTCCCTGCAAGTTTCGGCATCCGCGTCCGCGGCAAAGGCCACGGCGTCGAGCTTGCTCTCGAAGAGCTGCGAATCGGGGATTTCGCCCTCGTATTTGCATATGTCGAGCAGCGTGGAATTGGGCGCCATGCCCGGGACCTTGTCGCCTATGAGCCTGCCCGGCGTCAGCACGTTCACGCAGCCGCCGATGTCCGTCGAGGTTTCGCCGGGATTCACGGGATTGTATATGCCGGAGGAGCCGTAGGCGTGAATGGTGTTGACCTCCACCCTGTACGTGACGCGCGCGACGCAGATCACGCTGCCGCGCTCGTTGAACAGCTTAACCAAATCGCCGTCGCGAATGCCTTTCTCCGCCGCTTTTTCGGGGTGGATGCGCGCGATCAGGTAGGGATTGCCGTTGATGTACTTCCTGTTTTCGGGGATCTCCCAGAACCACGGCGTCGACGAATTGTGCTGCGTATGGTAATCGAAACGCGGATGCGGGCTGATTAGATGGAAAGGATACTTTCGCGCCTTGATCGACCGGTGGCCCTCCCAGCTCGGCTTGTAGGTCGCGATCGGCGTGCGGGCCTCGTCGTCCGGCGCCCAGTACAGCAGCGATTCGGAGGCAAATTCAAACTTTCCGGTAAATGTGCCCAACTTGCCTTCTTCTTGGAATGTCTTGTGGTTCGGCGTGTCGCAGGGGTAGTCCTCCGCGAACCAGCGGAAGCCGTAATGCCGCTCCCTGTCCTCGGGGACGCCCGCGATGTAATAGCCTTTCTTCGTGAAATCCTCCCACGATATCTTCTCGCAGAGGTCCGATTTTTCCCAGAAGCGTTTGCACCACGCCAATTCGTCGCGGCCCTCGGAAAATTCGTCGCCGAAGCCGAGCCGTTCGGCCAACTGCGCGAAGATCCGGTAGTCCGACCTCGACTCCCAGAGCGGCTCTATCGCCTTGTCCTGAAATACGACGACCTGCCAACTGCAGCCGGTCTGCGAATGCGATTGGTAGCCGCCGTTGCCGGAATTGCAGTATTCACCGATGTCGTAACGCTCGAGATTCGAGCAGGCGGGCAGAATCACATCCGCGAAGCGCGCTTCGCCGTGGAAGTGGATGTCCTGATTCACGACAAATTCAAGTTCGGGGCTTTGATACATCTTCACCCACTTGTTGGTGTCGAGCATCGTACCCATGAAAGTCCCGCCGTAGCGGTAGAACATATGCACCTTGCTGCAGCCGGGTTCCGGATAGATGTGTTCCGTAAATTCGAGATCGATGCCGCCGCCGCAGAAACCCTCTCCGTACCATTCGTAATGCCCGTTCAGGATGGCGTCCGGCACGTTGGGGCGATACAGCTTCTGCGAAACGCAGTTGACGGCTGTCCTGTCCGCGATAGGCTCATTCGCGATTTGGCTCAGCGGATCGGAGTAGCCGCCGAACCAGAAATCGTAGTCCATCGGCGCGCCCGTCGTGGCGGACCAGATGTTGCTGCCGGGTTTGCCCATGCCCTGCATCGCGAACAACTGCACCATCAGCCGCGCGAACTCCGTGCCGTTGGCCGTGCGGCAAACGCCGCCGAAGCCGCCGCGAAGACCCGAGCCGCCCATCGTCTTCGTCGTACCCCAGCGCCGCGCAAGGGCCTTGATGTCCGCGGCGGGTATGCCCGTCTCTCGCTCCGCCCACCTCGGCGTCTTGGCAATGCGGTCGACGCCCTTGCCGAGGATGTAGTCCGCCCATTCGTCAAAGCGATGCGCGTGCTTCGCGATGTATTCCTTGTCGTACAGGTCCTCCGTCAGCCACACATGCGCGATGCCCTCGCAGAGAGCCGTGTCGGTGCCGGGCCGCGGCGCGAGCCATTTGTCGGCCTGCTTTACGGACGAAAAATTGTTGAAAGGATCGATAAAGATGAACTGCACGCCCATGTCGTCGAGCCAGTGCCGCCACATCGTGGATTCGTTGCCGGCATAGCCCCCGCGCGTCGTGTCGGGATCGTGGGACCACAGGATGAGGGTTTCGACATTCTGCATCGCGTCCTCAAGGAGGTCGAAAGCCTCCGTGCCGCCGAGACGCCAGTAATAGCCGTAGGTGTGGGGCGCGCCCCAAGTGAAGCCCTCCCACGAGTCGGGGTTGTCGAGTATCTGCGTATAGCCGAGCATTCTAAAGAAGCGCCCGAAAGCCGACAGTTTGTAGCCGAGCAGTCCCCAAGAATGGTGCGAACCCGTGCAGGCGGTTATGGTTTCCTTGCCGTAGGTTTTTTGCAGCCGCTTGATCTCCCGCGTGACGAGGTCCAGGGCCTCGTCCCAGGTCGCGCGGCGGTAGCCCGACTTGCCGCGGTTTTGCGTATTGCGGTTCCGGCCGTCGGGCGTTTCGACAAAATCCTCGCGGATCATGGGATAGCGTATGCGGTCGTAGGCATACGCGCGGTTTTTTTCGGTAAGCGCGATAAAAGCCGGCGAGGTCTTGCGGTTCGGCGTGTACGACTTGCCGCGGGCATCGATGACCCAGCCGGGCGGGTCGGTCTTGTCGAACACGATGGGGAGTATGCGGCGGATCACTCCGTCCTCCGTGTGTTTGGCGATGGGTCCGCCGACACAGATGCTGTGCGTTATCCTTTCAGCCATAATCTTCCTCCTATGTGAAAAGGGTTTTGCAGGCTCATGCTCGAAAAAAGCTTGCGGTTTCTCAGCCGGCGACCGGGACGAGGCTCTTGGCCAGCTCCGAGGCCGGATGGATCTTCACCATGCCCCCCGCCATATGTCCGTCCACGATCTCGAAGCACCTGAGATTGTACACCTCCGAGAGGGCGACCTTGTAGACCCTGCCGTCGGGCGTCTTGTACAGCCCTCCGACCTTGAACAGATGCTGGACCATAAGCCTTTTGTCCGGTCGCTGCGGGAGTTCGTCCGCCGAAATCCCTTTCGTGCGCTTGTAGCTCCGCTGCTCGCCGAATTTCTCATAGCGGACGACGCCGGCGTCGGTCCAGCCCTCCAGCCTGTCCAGCACGTTCGTCACAGCGGTCGTGTCGGCCGGCTCCGGCACGCCGTAACCGCCGAGTTCCTCATACCATATCTGAAGCGGGCAGATCACATCGTTCGGAAAATTGTCCAAATACGATGCGATCCTGCGCTCCAGCAAGGCCGTGTCGTCGGTAGAAAATCTGGGCATACTCTCTCTCCTCCTCCTAAAAAACAACAAATCGTTCGCGTATCTGATAAATCGGGTCGCGAAAACCGCGCAGCGCTTAGACGTCTTCGCCCGGGATTGCAAACGTAATATCGCCGCCCCC
>JAITAX010000147.1 GCA_031283865.1 Eubacteriales Family XIII. Incertae Sedis bacterium | reverse complement strand
CATGCCGCTCGTCGCGCCCGTGATGACGGCGACCTGACCCTGTAACATGTCTTTCATAAATTCACAAACTCCTTTCCGGCCGCGCGCGACCGATTGCACCGCGTCTTCAGGGCGCGAACGCAAAACCCCAAGCGCTTTCGCATACGCATTCGGAAAATTTTGAACAATGTCCCGATGATTTAAATTATATAGCAAGGTTTGAAACAAATCTTTGTGGGATACGCCGAAATATATTCATCGCCTTTGTGTGAATATACGAAAAAGGCCGGCTGCCGATAAAAATTCCTGTGAATCTTGATTTTTTCAGCAATTTCCTGTATGCTTGTTTGTAAAATAACGCCTTGGGATTTCATGACGAATTTGCGGCGGCGCGCGGAGCCGCAGTGGTGCCGGCCTATGGATCTCGGATCGAAAAAAAGCATTGAACAGCGCAGAATGAACCGCATCGTCGCGGATCATTCCAATTCCATTTCCCTGCACGACAGATACGGCAACATTCTGCTGAACTTCCAGGGCATCAAGGTCGGCAACCTCGTGGGCCTGAACGTGGAGGACCTTGTGCATGAATACAACTGGTCGCCCAGCCAAAAGGCCGCGCAGACCCGCACGCCGGTCGTCGGCGTCGTATCGACGAAGTACAGCGGGAAACAGCTCGTATGCGCGAACCCCATTCTCGACGAACACGGGGAAGTGAGCATGGTGGTCGTCACGGCTGTGGACAAGACGCTCGTGGACCGCTATGAGGCCCTGATCGAATGCGGCGCGCCGCCGGACGAGAACTATCGCCTGACGGTGAAATACCTGAGCGAATCGGACTACACGGACCGCGCGATCATCGCGGAAAGCAAAGAGATGCGCCGCGTGATGGCGACGGCGGAAACCGTCGCGAAGACCGACAGCACCGTCCTGCTCACGGGCGCGTCGGGTACGGGCAAGGAGGTCGTCGCGCGATTCATCCACGGGCGCAGCCGGCGCGCGCAGGGCGGTTTCATCCCCGTCAACTGCGCGGCGATCCCGCAGGAGCTCATGGAATCGGAATTTTTCGGCTACGTGCAGGGCGCGTTCACGGGCGCGAACCCGCGCGGGCGCGAGGGTCTCTTTGAGCTGGCCGATCACGGTACGCTGTTTCTGGACGAGATCGGGGATTTGCCGCTGAACATGCAGTCCAAACTCCTGCGCGTGCTGGAAACGGGCGAGATCACGCGGCTCGGCGACGTCGCGTCGCGCAAGGTGGACGTGCGCCTGATCGCGGCCACAAACCGCGATCTCAAAGAGATGATCCGTCAAAAGCTCTTCCGCAGCGACCTGTACTTCCGCTTGAACGTCATCCCGCTCTCGCTGCCGAGCCTGCGCGAGCGGCCGGACGACATCCTGCCGCTGGCCTACAGCATACTGAACGAAATAAACGACAAATACGGGCTTGACAAGCGTTTCACGCCGCAGGCAAAGGAGGCTTTTTTTAACTACAGCTGGCCCGGCAACGTGCGCGAACTCCGGAACGTCATCGAGCGCCTGATCGTCACCTCCGAGGAGGAGGACCTCTACGTCGAAAGCGGCTGTCTCCGGGAGGGCGAGGTTTCGCAGGCGGCGGACAAGCCTGCCGCTCCCGCGCACTTCACGCAAGCCGGCAAGCTGAAAGGCGCGCTCGCGCGCGCCGAAGCGGATTGCATCCGCGCCGCGATGGACGCCTGCGACGGCCGCGTCGCAAAGGCGGCAGAGGTGCTCGGCATCCACAGGAGCGTGCTGTACCGCAAGCTGCAAGCCTTGGACGGCTCGAACAACGCGGCTGCGCATACGGCGGATTGACGGCGGATTGACGGCGCACGAAAGACAGGCGGTTTAAACGCAATCCTGCGGTTTTTATAAATGGGCTTTATCACCGGTTGTATTTTAAAGGAGGAAATGCAATGAAAAGAAATTTGCTCTGTCGTGTGTTAACGGTATCGCTGCTTCCGGCGCTCATACTGCTTCTTTCGGCCTGCGGCGGCTCAAGCTCAAGCTCGAACTCGGACGCGGACGCCGAATCGGAAGCGGCGGCGGAAGCGACGGAAACGGACGTGCCCCCCATCGATCCGATAACGATCACCTACGCGTCAAACGACGCCCCCGGAGCACTCCGCTACGATCTTCTCGAACAGAAATTCGCCGATCTGATGGCCGAAAAAACGAACGGGCTGATTACGGTCGAAATCTATCCGAGCGGTTCGCTCTCAAAACCCGGCCAATTGCTTGACGCCATCAAGAACGGCACCGCCGACACCGGCATGGACAGCTATACGCGATACGCGGGGCAGTACCCATACTTCGATCTCCTGACGGCGCCCGGTTGGAAATTCAGCACTTTCGAAGACTTCACCGACACCGCGAACGATTTCATCAAGGAATTTCCGGATGCCGGCACGGATCAGTACAAGGTCATCGTGATGTGCGACGCCGGGCAGTTCGGTTTGGTTTCGACGAAACCCATCCGCACGATCACCGACATCAAGGGCAAGTCCATTCGCAACACGGCGCAGTTCATCCCGTTTTTCGACAAACTCAGCGCGAGCAGCGTGGATGTTTCCTCCGGTGAGATGTACGAAGCGCTTCGCCTGAACACCATCGATGCGGTGAACACAAACAACCACGCCATTCCCACTTTCCATCTCGACGAGGTCTGCGTTTCCTTTACCGCGCTCCCCATCGAACACACCGACTTTGCGATCTTCATGAGCCAAAGTCTCTATGATTCTCTCGCCGAAACGCTGCAGGCGCAGATTGACGAGGTCTGCGAGGAGATGAAGCAGATCGCGCTCGATTACCTGTACGCCGCGACGCAGGACGCCATCGACACCACATTGGCGTCAAATCCGGATTTCGAGTTTCTTGAACTGAGCGACGAGGATATCAATTCGCTCGCGGAAACCGCGCAGAGCATTTTGGAATCAAAGGCTGCGGATCTCGACGGCAAGGGCCTGCGGGGAACCGACGCTTTTGAATGGCTCAAGGCGCGCCAATCCGAGTAAACGAACCGAGCTGAACCGAGCGGCACAATCCGTATGGCCCTTTGAGGCCATACGGATTTCCTTGAGGCAAACTCCGAAAACAGTTGGGGGAAATCTCATGATTAAAACCATACTCGACAGAATTACCGCAGTCTTTATGCGAGCCGCTTCAGCGGTTCTCATCGTCGTCGGACTGATTACCATCGCGAACATCATACTCCGAACCGTTTTCAACGCGCCGATCTCGGGCGCGGTCGAGATCGTGCAGGTGGGCATGTTGGTCGCAAACGCCCTTGCGCTCGGCAGATCCGGACTTCTCGACCGCCATATCGCCGTTCATCAGGTCGTCGATTGGCTCCCCAAAAGGGTCGGCAGCTCTTTCCGCACCGTAACGAACCTGCTGGGAATGATTACATTCGGATATGTTTCTTATTATTACTTTGCCGCGAGCCCTGAAATGGCCGCGACGGGACGCGTGACGGATGTTTTAAAAATACCGGTGTATTTCCTTTACATCGTTATGGCCGTATGCTTTCTCTTGGCGACTGTCGTCTTCGTTTACTGGACCGTCGCTCATTTTATCAAGATCGCAAAACCAACGGAAGAAAAAAACAAAGAGGGGCTTGACGCGATCAGAGCCGAGGATATGCTGACGTAGGCAAAGACATCGCGCCGCATCGTCCGCGCCCCCCCCCGGCCCCCTATTGATTTTTGTTACCGATTTTTAGGAGAGAAAAATGACGCCGGCTGTAATAGGTATAATCGGAATTATCGTATTTTGCGCGCTCCTTTTCACAGGTCTGCACGTCAGCCTCTGCATGATTGTTACGGGAACCGTCGGCTGCATGTTTTTGCTTTCAAAACCCTTGAGCGCCTTGACGTTTCTCACGGACGACATCCTCAATACTTTCATGGCCTATGTGACGTCGGTGGCCCCGATGTTCATGCTCATGGGGGATATCGCCGCAGAATCGGGACTGGGAACCGATCTCTTTGCGACGATCAGCAAGCTGAGCGGCGGCAGAAGGGGCGTACTCGCCAGCGCAAGCCAAGTCGTATGCACGATTTTCGGCGCGATCTGCGGCTCCGGCGCCGCGACTGCCTCCATGATGAGCCGCGTGGCCTATCCCGAGATGAAGCGCTACCGATATCGTGATTCCCTTTCGACGGGCGCCATCTCATCGGGCGCGTCGCTCGCCACCCTCATCCCGCCGAGCCTGCCGCTGATCACATACGGACTCATCGCGAGCCAATCCATCGGCAAGCTGTTTATGGCGGGCATTCTCACGGGCTTGCTGCTCATGGTCCTCTTCATCGTCACCATACAGATTTGGGCCGTATTCGATCCAAATTCGGCGCCGCCCGCAGCCAAGGCGACAAGGCGGGAGAAGCTCGATTCTTTGAAAAACGGTTCTCTTTTGCAAATATCGGGACTGTTTGTCGTGGCGATGGGCGGGCTGTTCGCCGGCTGGTTCACGCCCACGGAAGCCGGTGTCGTCGGCGTGGCGGGCATGACCCTTTTGACGATCCTCTCAAAGCGTTTCAGCTTCGGTATGCTGACGCGCGCAATCAACAACACGCTCGTCATGTCGGTCGTCATCTATATGCTGCTGGCAGGCTCCGAGGTGTTCAACAAGTTTTTCACGCTGTCGCGCATCCCGATCGCGCTCGGGAAAAAGGTCACGGACTTGAGCTTTTCGCCGCTGGTAATCATCTTAATCATCACGGTCATCTACTTTTTGCTCGGAACCGCCATCGAGGTATTGCCGATCATGCTGCTGACGACGCCCATCTTCCTGCCCATCATCACGAATCTCGGCTACGATCCGATTTGGTTCGGCGTGTACATGGTCGTCATCATGGGCCTTGGCGCGATCTCGCCGCCCGTCGGCATGAGCTGTTTTGTAACCTCCGTTGTAACGGATGTGCCGATCAGCGTCGTATTCAAAGGATCGATCCCTTTCATGGGCGCTTTCCTTTTGTGCGCGGTGCTTATGGCGATATTCCCCGGTATAACCGCCTATATTCCGAATCTTCTCTTGTAACGGGGAAGCGTTTTCATGAACAAGCTTATCCCGGACAACAACATACGCCCGAAGCTCTGGACGCGGAACTTCATCCTGCTGACAATCGTGAACATGAGCTTTATGTTCGGCTTCAACATGATGCACCCGACGATTCCGCTGTTCATCACGGATATGGGCGGAACGAAAGCGCAGGTGGGACTTATCGCGGCGGCTTTCTCCGTCACGGCGATCATCACGCGCTTTTTCGCGCCGCTGATTTTGCAGAAATTCGGCAAGGGGCGTATGCTGCGCGTCGGCGTGGCGCTCACCTTGGCCGTCACTTTCGCCTGCGGCTTTGCGAAAGCACTGCTGCCGATCTTGCTGTTTCGCGCGCTGCAGGGCGTAGGCTTCGGCTTCGTATCGACGCTGACGACGACGCTCGCGGCGGACCTGCTGCCCGACGAACGCCGCGGCGAGGGCATCGGATACTTCGGCATGGGGATCACTGCCGTGACGGCGATCTCGCCCGCGCTCGGGCTCTTTCTCGTGGAGAACGCAAGCTTCTTCTCAATGTTCCTGACCGCTTCCGCGGGACAGCTGCTCTCCATCCTCACCCTCTTCGCGTTCGCGCCGCCCGCGCACGTCACGGAGCGGAATCCCGACGCGCCGCGGCTGTCGCTAAAAAACAGCTTCTTCGAGCCGCGTCTCTTCCTGCAATGCGCGATGCTGCTCTGCATGGGCGCCGCGAGGAGCGCGGAGCAGAACTTTCTGTCCCTGCTCGCCGTCGACCGCGCGATCGCAGGGCTGCCTCTGTATTACATCTTTCAAACGGCGGTTTGCTTTGTCGCAAAATTCCTGACGGGCCGCCTATACGACAAAAAAGGGCCGATGTGGAGCGTTCTCCCGGGAGGCGTCTGCTGGCTGCTCGCCTTTCTGATCATGTCCTTTTCGCACAATCTCGGCGTCCTGCTCATCGCGGGCTTTTTTTCGGGCTTCGGCATGGGGGCGCTGCTGCCGTCCATGCAGACCTGGTGCATATCGCGCGTCGGCGCCGAACGCCGCAGCGTCGCTTCGGCGCTCAACTTCAACTTTTACGACATCGGCATCGGGGGCGGCGCGCTCGTCCTCGGACGGCTGTTCGGCGCCTCGGGTTCGGCCGTCGCTTTCCGCGCCGCGTCGGCCTGCATGGCGGTCTTCCTCGTGATCTGCCTGCTTGGCATTGGATCCGGGAGGAAGAGCGAGCACGGCGGCCGTCGATAAAGGAGGCATCCGCATGGCAGTGGAAGAAAAAAAGATCGTCTGCTGGGCCTCGCCGGGCTGCAAGATGTACTGCGGCCTGATCGCCGAGGTGCGGGACGGCAAGCTCACGGCGCTCAGGCCCAACGCGGAATACCCGTCGAAAAACAAGGGCTGCGCCGACCGGCTGCCGCATCACATCCGCTGGCTCTACAGCGACATTCAGCTCAAGCATCCGCTGAAGCGAATCGGCGAGCGCGGCGAAAACAGGTGGGAGCGCATTTCGTGGGACCTTGCGCTCGACGAGATTGCCGAAAAGCTTGCGGCGCTGAAAGAGCGGTACGGCCCCGAAACGCTTGCCGTCACGGAGGGTACCTACCGCAGCGACATATACCCGATCCGCACGCGCTTTTTGAATCTCTTCGGCAATCCGAGCAACATCGGCTGCGCCGGCACGATCTGCCACTGCAACACCTCGGCGCTTTCCCTCGCGCTCATAGGCACCGCGCAGGGCGGCCGGCACGGCGCGGCGCCCGCCTGTTGCGTCATACACGGCAACGACATGAGCCAGACGGCGCCCTTGGCATGGCGCGCGCTGAAGCATCAAAAGCCGCGCACGACGAAGATCATCCTCATCGATCCGCGCAAGACCTCGATGGGTGACGACGTCGATCTATGGCTCCGCATCCGCCCCGGCACGGACACGGCCCTGCTGATGGGCTGGATACACGTGATTATCGACGAGGGCCTGTACGACAAGGCTTTCGTGGACGCGTGGACTTTCGGCTTCGAGGCCTTGAAAGCGCGGGCGGCGGAATACACGCCGAAGCGGGTTTCCGAGATCACGTGGATCCCCGAGGAACAGATTCTGGCGTCGGCCCGCATGTACGCGACGAATTGGCCCGCGGAGCTCAAGGATGCGTCCTCCACGGACATGCTCGGGCGCAACGCCATCCGCGTCGAGCAGGCGCGGGTATGCCTGCGCGCGATCACGGGGAATCTGAAGCTCGGCGGCGGCGAAACCGCAGAGGGTCCCGGCCCGATCCTAAGCGGCAGGTACGCCATACGGGATTCCATGCTGCAGCTGGCGGACAAGCTGCCCGCCGACCGGCGGAAAAAGCAGATCGGCGCCGACCGCTTCAAGCTCATGATGTGGCCCGGCTACGAGATCATGGCGCCGATCTACGAGGAAACCTACGGCATACCTTTCCCCATGTGCGCGCACAATTTTCTGTCCAACCAGCCGCTGATCTGGAAAGCCATCCTTGAGCGAGACCCCTACCCGATCACGGCCAACATCACATGGGGCAGCAATCCGCTCCTGAACAGCGGGGACACGAAGCTGGTCTACAAGGCGCTGAAAAGCCCGAACCTCGAACTCTCCGTCGTGAGCGAGCTCGTCATGACGCCGACGGCGATGCTGGCCGACTACGTGCTGCCCGCCGCGAGCAAGCTCGAAAAGCCCATGTGCGAAACACACGAAGATTTTTCGCCCAAGATGAAGTGCGCCGAGCGCGCGGTCGCGCCCATAGGCGAACGCCGCGAGGAATACCTGCTGTGGAAAGGGCTGGCCGAACGTCTCGGCTTCGGCGAATACTTCCCCTGGAAAGACGAGGAGGACCTCGCCGACTACCGTCTCGCGCCCATTGGCCTTACATTCAAGGAAGCCGCCACCGAGCGCTATATCATTGAGAGCGACGCGCCCTGGACCTACGACAAAATCAACCCGCGCACGGGCAAACCCACGGGCTTCGCCACGCCCTCCGGGAAGATCGAGTTGTACTCGAACGTCCTCGAAACCTTGGGATACGATCCCCTGCCCTACTTTGAAGAACCGCCGCAGAGCCCCTACAGCACGCCCGAGCTGGCCGAGGCATACCCCTACATCCTGATTACGGGGGGAAACTTCCGGCCCATGTTCCATTCGGAGAACAGGCAGCTCGGCCTCGGCACGCGCGAACAGTACCCGGACCCGATCTTGGACATCCACCCGGAAACGGCCGCA
>JAITAX010000134.1 GCA_031283865.1 Eubacteriales Family XIII. Incertae Sedis bacterium | reverse complement strand
CCCGGCGCGCGCCGCTCCATCTCAAGGGCGAGCGCGGCGGGGTCGATGGCCTCTCCCGGAGGAAGCCCGTCTACGACCATGCCCAAAGCCGCGCCGTGCGATTCGCCGAATACGGACAGCCGCAGTCCCCTGCCCCAGGTATTCATAGCGCAGCGCCCCCTCCCGCGCGCAGCGCCTCCGGCAGCGCCGCCTTTTCGAAATCATCCCAGAAGTTCGGGTAGGATTTATCGACGTTGTGCCAGCCCACCAGACTGACTTCTTCCGTGCAGCGGACGGCCGCAAGCGCCACGGCCATGGCGATGCGGTGGTCGTGGTGCGCGTCGGCCCTGCCGCCGCGCAGCGTCCGCGCGCCCTCGATCACGAGCGTATCCCGCGTTTCCTCTATGTGCGCGCCCAGCTTGCTGAGTTCTTCGGCCAGAGCGCGCAGGCGGTCGCTTTCTTTCAGGCGCAGCCGCCCCGCGTTGACGATGCGGCTCGTGCCCTCGCAGTAGCAGCAGAGCGCCGCGACGGGCGGGATGAGATCGGGGTTTTCGCGGGCGTCGACCGTGACGGGGGCGAGCTTCCCGGCGCGGACGGACACGAGACCGTCTTTCCGCGTGATCGTCGCGCCCATCTCTTCCAGAATGCGCAGGATCGCAACGTCGCCCTGCCTGCTCTCTTCGCTCAGGCCGGCGCATTGCACATCAAGCCCCAGCGCCGCCGCGCCGAGGAAGTACGCGGCCTGCGAATAGTCCGCCTCCACCGTATAGGCCGAGGGACTGTAGCGCTGTCCGCCGCGCACGCAAAAGACCTGCGCCTCGGCGCGCGCCTCGACGCCGAAGCAGCGCATGACGTCCATCGTCATCTCGGCGTACTGCCGCGATTCAAGCGGGCTTTCGAGCCGGATCTCGCTGTCCGGCGCCGTCAGCGGCAGCGCGAACAGAAGTCCGGAGACGAACTGCGAACTCACGTCCCCGGGCAGGCGGAACCGGCCGCCGCGCAGCGGGCCGCGAACCCGGATCTCCCGCTGCGTATGCGAAAAGCGCGCTCCCGTTTCCGCGAAAGCCGCGGCGTACACGCTCATCGGCCGGATCAGCAGCCGCCCCTTGCCCTTAAATACCGTTTCCTCTTCGGAGAGCGCGGCGACGGGGATCAAAAAGCGCAGCGTGGAGCCGGATTCGACGCAGTTAATCAGATTCGCGCGGCGCTTCCCGCCGCCCCGCACGCGGAGGACGCCGTCCGAAAGCTGCCACTCCGCGCCGAGGGAAGCCACGCCCTGTAGGGTGGCCTCTATGTCCTCGGAGCGCGCGACGTTGCGGATTACGCTCTCGCCCTGCGCCAAGGCGGCGCAGATCACAGCCCTGTGGCACAGGCTCTTCGACGGCGGCGGTGTGATTACGCCGCTCGGAAACAATTCTATTTTTCGCGCTTCTGTCCTGCCGATCATCGCATCAAATCCCTCCCATAGCCTTGCGGAGCGCCGCCCGGTCGAGCGTATGCACGAATGCCTCCCCCGGCGCCGCAAGCAGCACCAAGCGCAGCGTCCCGCCGCTGTTTTTTTTGTCCGTTTCCATCTGCGGCAGCAGCTCCGCGGGCGTATAGGGGCAGTCCGTCTCAAGCCCCTGCGCCGCCAGAACCGCCCGCAGCGCGTCCGCGCTCCCGCGCGCGGTCAGCCCCAGCCGTTCGCCCGTCTCGGCGGCCGACACCATGCCCATCGCCACCGCCTCGCCGTGCTTGTACCGGCGAAATTCGCCCAGCGTTTCAATCGCGTGGCCGAAGCTGTGTCCAAAGTTCAAAATCATGCGTTCCCCCGTATCAAATACGTCGCGCTCCACGATGCCGGCCTTGATCGCGCAGCATTCGCCGATGATGTCACAGAGGGCCGCCCGATCCGGCGCGGTCCGCAGGCGTTCGAAGAGCCGCTTTGACCGGACAGCCCCGTATTTGACCGCCTCCGCCATGCCGCAGCGAAATTCGCGCGCGGGCAGGTCCGCGAGCAGCGCGGGGTCCGACAGGACGAGCGAGGGTTGATGAAAGGCGCCGACGAGATTTTTTCCCGCGCGCGTGTTGACGGCGGTCTTGCCGCCGATGCTCGCGTCCACCTGCGCGAGCAGGGTGGTCGGTATTTGCACGAAGCGCACGCCGCGCATCCACGTGGCCGCCGCGAAGCCCGCCAGATCCCCGACCACGCCGCCGCCAAAGGCGAGGATCAGGCCGTCGCGCCGCAGCCGCCGCGCCGCGAAAGCGTCATACAGGCGCGCGAGGCTCGCGGAGGATTTGCTTCTCTCGCCGGGCCGCAGCACAAAGGGCCAAAACGCGATGCGCGCGCGCGCGAGCGCGTCCCCCATCCGCGCTGCGTAGCGCCTCCGGACGTTGCTTTCCGTGATTAGGACGACTTCGGAGGCGCAGTAGGCCCCGAGGTATTCCCGGATCAAGCCGCCGCAATCGTCGAGCAGGCCCTCCCGTATATGGATGTCGTAGGTCTTTCCCCGCAAAGCAAGCCGCTGAATCATATCGTTCCCCCTGTGTCGTCGATAAAAGCCTATGCAAAGGGGTTCATGTACATGTACATGAACCCCTGTCGTTTCCGTTTGTTTTTTGCTGCCGGTCAGGCGTCCCGTACATGTTTTTATTTTTTCAAGTCGAAAAAGCCAAAGCCGAAAAAGCTGTGGCCTAAGATAAAATAAAAACCCTGCTCCGCGGCATCAAAGCGACTGCGCATTTCGAAAGCCTCCCTCGTACTTCTCTTCTTTCGTACTTCTCTTCTTTTTTACTGTACCACAAAAAATCAGATTTGTAAATACTTTTTGAAAATCAAGCAGGGCGCGGGCGACGGGCGCGCGAAGCAAGCAGGGCGCGGGGCGCAGTGGAGCACAATTCAGAGGACGGTCTGCGACGTATATAGGAGGGCCGCTTGGGTCGCCGTCAGGCAAAAGTTTTCGTTGCAATGCAGGCACCGAAATGCTACAATATTCACAGCGGAGGGAGATGCCCATGGCTAAGCTTAAATACAAGTTCACCTACGATACGCTGTTCAAAATGCTTTTCGTCAGGTACCCGGAACTGCTCAAACGGCTTGTGGCTGCGGTTATCGGGATGGATGCCGACAGCATTGTGGAGTTTGTGATCGCGAATCCCGAAATGCCGCCCGAAGCCTTGACCGATAAGTTTTGCTGCTTTGACATCCACATGATTGTTGACGG
>JAITAX010000091.1 GCA_031283865.1 Eubacteriales Family XIII. Incertae Sedis bacterium | reverse complement strand
GTTCCTTGGGGTCCCCCGTCATAAACAATACCTTATCGGCACCGTATTTTTCTTTCGTGCGGGTCAGATTTTCCGCGCTTTCGGCGAGCGCCTCAGCCCAACCGATGCGCTTCCACTGTGACGCTTCCCCTTTGGGGTTCACACGCCGCAGCGGGTAGAGCACGCGGTCCGGCGCGTAGATGTCCTGCGGGGATGAATTGCCTAGGGCGCAGAGAAGTTCGTTTCCGTATTCCTCACGGCGTTCGAGCCGCAGGATCTTCCCGTCCTTTACGACCGCCTTGACGCCGCACTTGGGCCCGTGGTTGCACATGACGCAGTGCGAGTAGCGATACGTCCCGCCGGCGTCCGGTTTGCGGTCGCCGTTCTTCCGTATGAAGTCGCGCGCCTTGATCAGCCCGTCCATGAGCGGTCTGTAATCCGCGTCGCCGGGATTGCGGCGCGGGTTTGCGCCCGCGCCCGTCGTGGGCGTCATCGCGCCCGTCTCGGCGTCATAGCCCGGCGGCAGCAGGCCGGGGTCCATCCCCGGGGGCAGCACGTAGTAGAGCGACGTGCCTTGGATATTGATTGCGCCGTTGAGACGGATATAGTAGTTGATCTCGCTCTCCGCGTCCTCCAGATCGCCGAAGATGCGGCAGCCGCCCGGACACAGGGCCGTGCAGATCGGTTCGAGGCCCTGCGCGAGCCTGTCTTGGCAGAGCGTGCATTTTTCGGCCTTGCGGAGCCTCACCGCGCTCGCTTCCTCCGCCGGGATCGGCTTTCCCGGAAAATAGGTCTCATCCTTTGTCGTCAGGAAGCGCTGCCCGTAGGGGCAGGCTTTCACGCATTCGCCGCAGCCCGTGCATTTGTCGGGGCGCGTCAGCACCGGACCCTCGGGCGCCTTGTAGGTCGCGCCGTAGCCGCAGCTCGTCATGCAGGGCGGTTCCTCGCAGTGATTGCACATCGTCGAGATATATCGGCGGTGCGCGTTCGGATATTCCCCCCATTCGACCATGCGTCCCTGATTGTAATCGACGCCGGGGCGCGTCCCGAAATACTGTTTGCACGAAGCCACGCAGGCGTAGCACCCCGTGCATCGCTCCAAATCGATCACCATTCCGTACCGTGCCATTTCCATCCTCCTCATGCACCGCCCGAGCGGGCGGGCGCGTCAAATAGAATAGTCCGAGATGATATTCGCGCGCCGCAGGAACAACCGCGTGCGCTCCTGCTGCGGATTGCCGAACAGCGCGCTCGGCGCGCCCTCCTCCGCGATCAGACCGCCGTCCAAGAACAGGACGTGATCCGCGATGTCGTTGATAAAATTCATTTCATGCGAAACAATGAGCATCGTCTTGCCGGACTTCGCGACGTTGCGTATGACGTCGAGCACCTCCCCGATCATCTCCGGATCGAGCGCCGAGGTCGGTTCGTCCAGCATGATGAGTTTCGGATCGAGCGCCAGCGCCCGCGCGATGGCGACGCGCTGCTGCTGCCCTCCGGACAGCTCGCGCGGGTAGTAGGCCATTCGGTTTTCGAGACCCACGCGGGCGAGAATCTCCCGCGATATGCACTCCGCTTCTTTTTTGGACTGCTTCCGCACAACGAGAAGCCCCTCCATGACGTTTTCCAGCGCCGTTTTGTACTTGAACAGGTTGAATTGCTGAAAGACCATGGCGGTATGCGAACGCATATAGCGGATATCCTGCTTTTCCGCCGTTTCGATATCGAAGTCCCGGTCCGCGAAGCGGACGCGTCCGCTGTTCGGCTTTTCGAGGTAATTGATGCAGCGCAGAATTGTGGATTTGCCCGAGCCGGAGGAACCGATGACGCCGAGCACCTCACCCTCACCTATGGAAAAGCTCACGCCCTTTAAGATTTCGTTTGAACCGAAAGATTTACGCAGCTTGTCGATCTGCAAAATCATGGGGGACAATCCTTTCGTCTCGCTTCAGTTTTTTCTCCGCCAAGCTCAGCAGATGGGATGTGATGATTATCAAAATCCAGTATATGATGGCAAGGGACACATACGATTCAAAGAATCGGTAATCGTGCGAGGCGAGCAGTTTGGCGCCCGCCGTCATTTCCACGACCGCACAGGTAAAGGCCAGCGAGGTATTCTTGATCTGCCCGATGAACGCGTTTCCGAACGGCGGCAGCGCGAAAACAAGCGCTTCGGGCAGGATGATGCGAAGATAGGCCTGCCGCTGCGTCATGCCTATCGACAGCGCGGCTTCCATCTGCCCCCTGTCCACGGATCCGAGCGCCGCGCGAATCGTTTCCGAGCTGTACGACGCCTCGCTGAACGTAAACGCGACCAGCGCCGTGAGCATGGACGGCGCGACCGTCGGCAGACTCGTCCCGTAATGCCGGTTGATCAGCGAGAAGATCAGCGGGAAGCCGTAAAAGAACAGGTAGAGCTGTACGATGGCCGGCGTGCCGCGCGAGAACGAAACGTAGAAAGCCGCCAGCTGCCGCAGCACGGGAATCCGCCGTATCTTTATGACGGCGATCAGAAAGCCTAAGATCAGGCTGAATACCGTCGACACGATAACCAATTCCATCGTCACGGGCAGGTATCTGAGGATGGCGGGAATGCGCGAAAATACCTTGCTGATGTCGAAGATCATGGCCGGCGCCTCGCTTTCTCGAAAGCTTGGCGCAGATCGGCGATGATGTCTTCGGCGTCTTCGATTCCGATTGAAAGCCGAACCATCGTCTCCGTGATACCCGCGGCCTCCAACTGCTCTTTGCTGAAATTGCGATGGCTCCCGTATATCGGGCCGCTGATCAGCGTTTCGACGCCGCCGAGGCTCGCGCCCGATACGATCATATCGAGCGCGTCGAAAAAAATCTTGATGTCGTACTCCCCGTTCAGCAAAAAGGAAAGCATCGCGCCGGGGCCTATCGCTTGCCGCGCGTTGACCGCATAGCCCGGATCCTCCGGCAGGCCGGGATAGCGAATGCGGTCGACGGCGGGGCTTTCTTTCAGGAAGCGCGCGACCTTTTGCGCGTTTTCGATCTGCCGGTCGAGGCGCACGGACAGCGTCTTGATGCTGCGCAGCAGGATGTAGGCGTCGAAAGGCTGGATGATGCCGCCTATGAGTATCTGGAAAGAGCGCAGGCGCTCGGCAAGCGTCTCGTCGCTCGCGGCGGCCACGCCCGCGATGATGTCGCTGTGGCCGCTCAGGTATTTCGTCGCGCTCTCCACGACGATGTCCGCTCCGAGCGTCAGCGGTTGCTGCAAATACGGGGACAGAAAGGTATTGTCCACAATCGTCAGCGCGTGCCTCTCCCGCGCGATTGCCGCAATCGCGGCGATATCCGCCACGTCGAGCACGGGATTGGACGGCGTCTCCAGAAACACCGCTTTCGTGTTTTCGCGAAAGGCCGCCCTGACCGCGCCCAAGTCCGATGTGTCGATCAGGCGAAAAGAGATTCCCCACCGGGCGAATATCGCGGAGAGCGCGCCCAGGGTTCCCCCGTATACGTTGCGCGTGACAAGGATTTCTTCGCCCGTTTGCAGCACGGAAAGCGCGGCGGCCGTCGCGGTCATGCCGGACGAGAACGCGAAGCCGAAACGCCCTCCCTCAAGCTCCGCGATCAGGCTTTCGAGCTGCCGTCTCGTCGGATTGCCGCCGCGGGAATAGCCAAATTCCTCATGCCCGCCGAAATTCTTCGATTGAAAAGTCGAACTCAGATAGATCGGCGTATTGACCGTGTGGTAAAGCGGATCCGCTTCTTCGTTTCCGTGTACGAGCAGTGATCTCATATCTTTCGTCGCATCCGTCGCCATCGTCCCGCACGCTCCTATTCAAACATATTGAAGCCGAAGTATTCTTCGGAAAGCTCGACGAGCTTGCCGCTGTCTTTCAGCGTTTTGACCGCGCCGGATATGTCGTTGCGAAGCTGCTCGCCCGCCTCCGTCTTGGGGAAAGCAAAATAGGACTCCAGATTCAAAAGTCCGTAGGTGTCTTCGGAGTCGAGCGCGATGAAGTCCAGATCGATGCCGAACTCGTCTTCGTAGCTCTGCAGCACCGCGCGCTCCCACACGCCGAAATCCTGTGTGCCGTTGTCGATGTTCCGGAAAGTCGCGAGCCAGTCCTGATCGGAATAGGTGATGTTGATCGGGGCGTCCTTATGCGCTTCGTTGTAGCTTTCGAGGAAGAGCTGGAAAGCGACGCCGTCCGAGCCTGTCACGGTCGATTTGCCCGAAAGGTCCGCAGCGCTCTGAATGTCCTCCCGGCCTTTTTTGAAAGCGACGACCAAGGTATTGTAGATGTGGTTCTCATCGGCGAAGAAATATCGTTCCTCGCGTTCGGGCGTGCGGCTGAGGTTGTTGCTGCCCATCTGATAGCGTCCCGTGTCGATGCCCGTGAAGATGCTGCCGAAATCGGTGATTTCAAACTCGAAAGCGTACTGCGGCAGCAGATTGCCGAGTTCCGCGATTACGGCCGGCTCGTAGCCGTCCAAGCTTCCGTCCTCGTTGACCCAGTTGTAGGGCGCGGGCGAGCCGGATGTGCCGATCAGCACGGATGTTTTTTCGACCGTCCCGTCCTCGGCGGAATCCGTTTCGGCGGCGTCCGCGGATTCCGCGGACTCGGACGCGGAATCGTTCCCGGAGGGTCCGCAAGCCGCCATGGCCGGCACGAACGCGAGAATCAGCGCGAGGATCGCCAAGATACGCAATTGCTTCAGGTTCAATTTCATTTTCATTTTGTTGCTCCTTTTCTGTTTTCCTACTGAAACACACCGAATAACATATTATATATATATGTTTTATATAAATATATTACCGGCGCGCGGCGCGTTTGTCAACATTTTTTTTCCGGCGCCGGTTTTTTGTTTTTTCGGGGCCGGCGGCGGAACGCAAATTCCCGTATGCACGCGTTCATTTAAGGTTGCTGTTTAAGGCCGCGCACAGAAAAAGACGGCGCGCGGGCGCCGTCTTTTTTCCTCTTTTTTCCGTGTGGCTTGCGCGGTCAGTTCTTCCCGGCCGCCGCGAGCAGCGTGTCCAGCATGGGATTGCCGGGGTTCAGGTAAAAGACAAGCTCGCCGCGCGCCTCGGGGTAGGGCGCCTCCCCGTATGCCGGCCCGCCGCCG
>JAITAX010000253.1 GCA_031283865.1 Eubacteriales Family XIII. Incertae Sedis bacterium | reverse complement strand
CGCGGCGCAGATGGACGGCGCCATCCTCGTGGTGGCGGCGACGGACGGGCCGATGCCGCAGACGCGGGAGCACATCGTGCTGTCGAGGCAGGTGGGCGTGCCCTACATCGTCGTGTTTCTGAACAAATGCGACGCCGTGGACGACGAAGAGTTACTCGACCTCGTGGAGATGGAGGTGCGGGAACTTCTGGACCAATACGAATTTCCGGGGGACGACACGCCGATCATCAGGGGTTCGGCACTGGAGGCTTTGAACAACCCCGAGGGTCCGTGGGGCGACAAGATCGTCGAGCTGTTTGAGCAGGTGGACAGCTACATCCCGGAGCCGCAGCGCGAGGTGGACAAGCCCTTCATGATGGCCATCGAGGACGTGTTTTCGATCACGGGGCGCGGGACCGTGGCGACGGGCCGCGTGGACAGAGGCCGGCTGAAGGTGTCGGACGAGGTGGAGATCGTGGGTCTGCGCGAGCAGTCGCGCAAGGTGGTCGTGACGGGCGTGGAGATGTTCCACAAGCTGCTCGACCAGGCGCAGGCGGGAGACAACATCGGGGCCTTGCTGCGCGGTGTGCAGCGGACGGAGATAGAGCGGGGACAGGTGCTGGCCGCTCCGGGGAGCATCAAGCCGCACACGAAGTTCACGGCTGAGGTCTACGTGCTGAAGAAAGAGGAGGGCGGGCGCCATACGCCGTTCTTCAACGGCTACAGGCCGCAGTTCTACTTCCGGACGACGGACGTGACGGGGGATTTGACCTTGCCCGAGGGCGTGGAGATGTGTATGCCGGGTGACAACATCCAGATGACGATCTCGCTGATAACGCCGATTGCGATTGAGGAGGGCCTGCGCTTCGCCATTCGCGAGGGCGGCCGGACCGTGGGCGCGGGCGTCGTGGCTTCTATATTGGAATAAGTCTTAGTGATTCAAACGGACGGTCTTCTTCATCCGTTTGAATTGTTTTTTTGAGGAATTTTTGCATTGGGATCGGACGGATATTCAGCGGTGAAAAGCATGTACGAAATATTGGACACAGATCCGCTGCTGCGGCCTTTTCGGGGCGATATCGAACTGCGTATGCAAAATTGCGCGCGTCTGCGCGCGCGTCTGCTCGGCGACGCGCACGAAAGCCTGTCCTCCTGCGCGAACGGCCACATGTTTTTTGGCTTTCATCGCTGCGAGGACGGCTGGGTCTACCGCGAATGGGCGCCGAACGCCGTTGAAATCCGGCTGTTCGGCGATTTCAACGGCTGGGACCGCGCGAGCCTGCCGCTGCGCCGCCGCCCGGAGGACGGGATCTGGGAGGTCTTCGTGCGCGGCGAGCCGCCGCACGGTTCCAAGGTGCGCATTCTGGTCCGCACGGAAGCGGAACATTTTGAGCGCATACCGCTCTACGCGAAGCGCGTCGTGCAGGATCCCTTGAGCCTCGCGTTCGACGGCCAAATCTGGCTGCCGGAGCAGCCTTTCGCCTGGACGGACGCTGGCTTTGCGCGTGACGCGGGCGCGCCCCTTTTGATCTACGAGGCGCACGTGGGCATGTCCGGCGAGAGGGCCGGCATTGCGTCCTACGCGGAGTTCCGGGATTTCATACTGCCGAAAGTGCGCGATCTCGGCTATAACGCGATTCAGCTTATGGCCGTTATGGAACATCCCTACTACGGTTCTTTCGGTTATCAGGTGTCGAATTTCTTCGCGGTTTCCTCGCGCTTCGGTCTGCCGGAGGATTTGAAATCCCTGATCGACACGGCGCACGGCATGGGTCTCGCCGTCTTTCTCGATCTGGTGCATTCCCACGCGGCGCGGAACGAAACGGAGGGCATCGCGCGCTTCGACGGGACGGTGTACCAGTTCTTTCACCGAGGCGCGCGCGGCGACCACCCGCAGTGGGACAGCAAGCTGTTCGACTACGGAAATCCCGGCGTGCTTCATTTCCTGCTTTCCAATCTGAAATTCTGGCTGGAGGAATATCATTTCGACGGCTTCCGCTTCGACGGCGTCACGTCGATGCTCTATCACGACCACGGTCTGGGCGTGACTTTCGACAATTACAAGAAATACTTTTCCATGAACACGGATTTGGACGCGCTCGCCTACCTGCAGCTTGCGACGGAGCTTTGCCGCGAGGTGAAACCCGATTGCACGCTCGTGGCGGAGGACATGAGCGGTATGCCCGGCATGTGCCTGCCGATCACGAGCGGCGGTGTCGGCTTTGATTATCGGCTCGGTATGGGCCTGCCGGACCTGTGGATCCGCTACTTAGACAAGCGGCGGGATGAGGACTGGGACGTGGGCGCGCTCTGGTACGAACTGACGCAGCGACGCCCGCGCGAAAAGGTGGTCGGCTACTGCGAATCCCACGATCAGGCCCTCGTGGGCGACAAGACCATCATGTTCCGGCTCGCGGACAAGGATATGTACAGCGCCATGGACAAGGCCTCGCAGAACCCGCGCATCGACCGCGCTGTCGCGCTGCACAAGATGATTCGCCTCATCACCTGCACCTGCGCCGGGGAAGCCTATCTGAACTTCATGGGCAACGAGTTCGGACATCCCGAGTGGATCGACTTTCCGCGGCCCGGGAACGGAAACAGCTACCACTACGCCCGCCGCCAATGGAATCTGCCCGCGGACGGTCTGCTGCGCTATCACTTTTTAGAGGATTTCGACAGGGCCATGATCCGCCTCGTAAAAGAAAACAGGCTGCTCGGCATTCCCGCCCGGCTGATCTTCCACCATGAGGACGATAAGCTGCTCGCCTATCGCAAGGGCCGCTTCCTGTTCTTCTTCAACCTCCACCCCGTGCGCGACGGCGTCTTTTGGGTCCCCTCACCCGCAGCCGTGCGCTGGACGCCGGTCCTGCATACGAGCTGGACGGACTTCGGGGGCTACCGCCCGCAGAGCTGCGTCTTCCTCTCGCAGGACGGAGAAAACAAGACCGTGGCGGCGGACCGACGCTCGGCGCTCGTCTTCGAGGAAAGCGCGGGGGATTAGAACGCCGAACCTGCGGACTGCCACGAAAAGGATCACAGCCCCGAGCATGGGTTTCCTTTCTCATTTACCTTTTTCATCGATCTTTCAAAAAAATCGTGCTGCCCGCATGGCCCTTGCGAACGACGACTTGCCGATCAATGCGCTCTTTCAATTCCTGCACATGGGAAATGATTCCGATAAGGCGGTCCCCCTCCGCAAGTCCGATGAGGATCTGTATCGCCCGGTCCAGCGATTCGGCGTCCAGCGAGCCAAAACCCTCGTCTATGAACAAAGCGTCGATCTCCACGCCGCCCGCGTATTGCTGGATCGCGTCGGAAAGGCCCAGCGCCAGCGCAAGGGAGGCTTCGAAAGCTTCTCCGCCGGACAGCGACTTCACCGAACGCGTCCTGCCCGTATACCGGTCCAGCACATCGATATCCAGCCCGGCCGGGGATTGGAGGTTCGCCGCGTCCTCCCGGCGCAGCAGCGCAAACCGGTCGTTCGTCATAATGCGCAGCCGCTTGTTCGCCTCGATCAGGATGCGATTGAAATAAGCGGCCTGCACGTATTGCTCAAAGGCCAGCTTCTGCTTGCCGGCCAGCTCGCCGTTCGCCGTCTTTGAAAGATTGCCGAAAAGCAGGTATTCCCGCCGGCAGGCGGTTTCGTCGGTGATCGCCCTGCGGAGGGCCTTTGCAATCGGTTCGTTGTTTCCAAGGCGCGCCGTCAGCGCTCCTATGGCTTCGTCCGTCTTTCGCTTTTCCTGTTCCAGCGTTTGCTTTTCGGCTTCGAGCAGCGCGACATCTTGTTTTTGCTTGTCCTTGGTTTCGGCGGAAAGCCTTTGCAAATCCTGCTCCGCGGCCTGCGTTTCGCTCCGGTGGCGCTCGACGGCCTGCGTCAACGCGTCGATTTCCGATTCTGTTCTCAGCGCGCGCCTGTAGGCTTCCTCATCGGGAAAACCGCAGTCGGACAGCGCCCTGCGGTAGGCCGCTCGCGCCTGCTCGGCGGCCCCGGCAATCTGAATCAGGCTCTTCTTTCGGTCGTCGAGAAGCGCTCGGTTGCCGTCCAGCTTGTTTTTCAGCGCGTGATAGTCTTCCTCCGCCTGTTTGAAAGCCTCTTTTAGCGCATCCAGCGCCCGCGTCTGCGTTTCGATCTCCGCTGCGGCCCGGCTGCGGTCCGCGTATTCCAAAGCGTCCTGCAAGGCCCTGCGTTCGCCGGTCTTGGATGCGATGTCGGACAGGAGACCGCTCTTTTGCCGCTCGCTCTGCGCCGTTTCCTCCTCGTTGCTTTGCAGGGCGCGCTCCAAGTCGGCGAGCAATTCCGCGCATTGTTTTTTGCGGGACGCCTGCTTCTTTAAGCGGCGGTCCTGCGCGTCGGTTTCTTGCTTTTTGCGGTCGTTTTCCGCCAAGGCCGATTCGATCCGGGCGGCAAGGTCCTCGCGCAGGCTGTCCTTGTCCGCGCCGGGGAAACAGAGTTCGGCGCTTTGCTCCGTCTGCTCCTGCACGAGCTTGATCTCCGCCAGCTTCAAGGCCGACTGCTCGCCGGCCTCCTGCATATGCTGCCGGGCAAGCTCCGCTTTTTGTCTGAACGCTTTCAACTCCGCTTCGCCGGGCGCGTCTGCGGCCAAGGCCGCCTTGCTCGGATGAACGGTGGCGCCGCAGACGGGGCAGGGCTTCCCATCCTCCAGCGAGGCCGCCAGCAGCCCCGCCTGTTCACGGAAAAAGGCGCTTTCCTTTTCGACAAAAATGAGATTGGCGGCGCGAAATTCCCCTTGCGCGTCGACGAAAAGGCGCTGCAGCGCGGCGCTCTCGCGCCGCAGTCCGTCGATTTGCGTCAGGGCCTTGCGCAGAGCGAGCAGACCGGCCCGAACATCCTGTAAATGCTTTGCTTCCTGCTCGCAGATCGCCGCCCGCGCCTCCGTGTCCGCAAGCCCCTCCGCTTCCTCGCCGAGCTTGGCCCTCTGCTCCAAAAGGTCGGTTTTCCGCCGGTGGAGCGCCTCAGACGCCGCGCAGACGGTCGATTGTTTTTCTTCCAGCTCGGCCAATGCGCGTCCGAGCCGTTCAGCGGCCTCGTATCGGGGAAGCATCTTCGTGAGTCCGTCGATTGCGGCGGCGCGCTTTTCCCGTTCCGGCGCCCGTTCCCGCTCGGCGCAGTAAGCGTTTTGCGCCGCTTCCAGATCCTCGATTTGCGCCCGAATTTCAATCTCCAGCGCCGCAATGCTCTGCGTCAGTTTTCGCTCGGCCTCCTGTTCCCACAGATCGGCGGTCTCCGCCGGGGAAACGGTGCGCAGCGCCTTTTCCGCGTTTTGCAGCGTCTTCTTTCGCGCGTCATCCTCTTCGCGGCGCGCAAGCAGGCTTTTTTGCCTTTCCCGCGCGGTGTCCAAATCGGCGAATGCCCGGTTGACGTATCCGGCTTGCGCGATCAGGGCGATCTGCGCCGCGATCTGCCGGTCCGCTGCCTCCGCCCCGCGCTGCAGCTCCTCCCGAAGCCGCGCATCCGCCGCAATTGCGGCCTGCAATGCGGTGAGGATGTCCTCCGCGTCGTGTACGGAAACCGCGTCCGATCCGTCGGCCGGCGCTTGCCCCGATGCGGCTTCCGGGCCGGCGATGCCGGCGATATATTGCAAAATCCGCTGCTCGACTTCCGCACAGCGTTTTTTCGCTTCGATTTCACGATCTTTCAACAGGCCCTGCGCTTCTTGGCAAAAGGCCGTGTCGAACACGCGCCGAAAGATCTTTCCCCGCTCCTTGCTGTCCGCGAGCAAAAGCTCCAGAAATTCCCCTTGGGCGATCATCGCAAGCTGCTTGAAGCGCTGATAATTGATGCCCAGAATCTCGGTGATTTTGCCCGTGACTTCGCGATAACCCGCGACGCGGCTTCCGTCCGGCAGCTCCAACAGGGCGTCGGCGTTCTCCGCGGTCATCCCCTCGCCGCTCTTTTTGGGCCGCTCGTAGCGGGGAT
>JAITAX010000221.1 GCA_031283865.1 Eubacteriales Family XIII. Incertae Sedis bacterium | reverse complement strand
CGTTCGCGATCCAGATCGCTCCGACACGGCTTCGATCCCTATACGGTCTCGCTCACGGGAAACACGATTCTCGCCGTGGTGCCCTTTCCCGGCTCGGATTCGAGGGAGAGGGAGAGGTTGAGCTTCGTGCACATCTTGTTGCACAGGTAGAGGCCGAGACCCGTCGAGCGCCCGAAGCGGCGCCCGTTCTCGCCCGTGAAGCCCTTGTCGAAGACCCTGCCGAGGTCTTTTTCCGATATGCCGACGCCGTCATCGCGGATGAAGAGGGACACGCTGTGCGCGTTTTGGACGCCGGAAAACTCGATGCTGCGACTGCCGTATTTCACGGCATTGTCGATCAACTGCCACAGGATGAAAGAAAGCCATTTGGGATCGGTGAACACCGTATGCGAAAGATTCTTCGTTCGAATGCGTATCTTGTGCTCGATCAGGTATTTGGCGCCGTTTTTCAGCGTATTGCGCAGAAGCTCGGACAGCTCGGCCCTGCGGATCATGCAGTCGTTTTCCACGTTGCCGCTGCGCGCGTAGAAGAGCGCCTGTTCCACGAAGCGCTCAATCTTGTCGAGTTCGGCGTCTATGTCCGCGTTTTGCGTGTTTTCGCAGATCAGCTTGGCGACCGCAATCGGCGTTTTGATCTCATGCACCCACAGCTCGATATATTCGCGGTACTCGGTCACGATCTGCCTGTGCTTTGCGATCTCGTCATTCGCGGATTTGCCGACGGTCTTCAGCGCCGCATACAGGATTTCCCCCTCGTAAAAATCCGGCGCCTCTATGATTTCGGACAGCAGAAACTTCCTGTCGAGCTGTTCCATCGCCTCCCGCAATTCCCGGTAATATCGGTTTTTCGCGAAGTATTCCGGCAGCAGAGCCAGAACGCTGCCGCCGAACAGGAAGCAGGGGAGGAGCAGGGCGAAGTAAAGGTTGACCTGCGCCGCGCGCAGGAGCAGCGCGCCAAAGGCCGATACGAAGAGGCTCAGCGCGATGAAGAGGAGCTTGCCGCGCAGAAAGCTTGTGAGTTTCATAGCGAGTACCCCTGCCCCCTCCGGGTTTTCAGCAAATCTTTCGCGCCGAGCGCTTCGAGCTTGCGCCGCAGGCGGTTGATGTTCACCGTCAGCGTGTTGTCGTCGACAAAGGCGTCCGACTGCCAGAGGGCGTTCATGATCTCGTCGCGGGAAGCGATCTTGCCTTGATTTTCCATCAGCAGTTGCAGGATCCGCAGCTCGTTGCGCGTAAGCTCCGCGCTGTTTCCGCGAAAGGAGAGCGTGCCGCGCCCCGCGTCGAGGGCGAGTTCGCCGAAGCGAAGCGGCTCCGAAGCGTTCATGTCGTAGGCGCGGCTCAGCAGCGCGGCGATCTTGGCGAGCAGTATGCGCGCGTTGTACGGCTTAGTCACGAATTGGTCCGCACCCAGATTCAGGCTCATCAACTCATCCATTTCGCTGTCGCTGCTCGTGACGACGATGATCGGGATCCGCGAGCGCTTGCGGATTTCCCTGCACAGATAGTGCCCGTCGTGAAAGGGCAGATTCAGATCGAGCAGGATCAGGTGGGGGTTCTGCGACAGCGCAAATTCGAGGATATGCTCGAAATCGTCCGTCGCGATCACGGAATACCCGTGTTTTTCCAGCATCGTCCCGAGTTCGCGTCGCAGGAGCTTGTCGTCCTCAATAATCAGTATGCTTTTCATGCGCTCACCTTTCCATTTGACGGGTTTCAGGACCGATCCGTTTCGGGGCCGTCTTTCTTCTCCCGCCGCGTCGGGCTCGCGCTCCGGCCGCCCGGGCCGCCCGCAAAGGAACTCGTGTTTTGCGTCTTGCTGAGCCTTTCGTACCATAGCCGTTTGTCCCGTCGGAAGCTGAAAATCCAATCGAAGAAAGAAAAGGCGGTGGATAGGAGCACAACGGCGACAAGGAAGATGTGGTATCGCGGTCCGACATACGAAATCAAGTGCGTCGCAAGGAGCAGGACCAGCGCGAGGGCGTTGCGCAGGACGCAGCGCGCGCAGATCGAAATCTGCGGCGCCGCGTCTTCATCGATGCGCGCAATGCGGATCTTGACGAGCAGCTTGCCCGGCGTCCCGCCCCGCAGGACGAGCGCGAGAATCGGATAATACGCGAAAAACACGGCGCAGTAGAGGCCGAACGCATTGAGCTTCAAGAAAGCGGCGAGCAGTGTGCTGATCGTCGAAATCAAGGCGCCGTCGATGAGCAGGGCGACAAAGCGCCTCGCAAAACCGACGCGCTTGCTTCTCTCCCTGCTGCGCGCGTCAATCCTGCTCTTGCTCGGCAACCTTTGCAAAAACCGCGTATAGACGAGATAGCCGCAGACGCCGCCCAGGGTGTTCAGCAGCAGATCGTTCACATCGAACAGGCGATAGGGCCGCGGATACAGAAAAAACAGCCCCGTCAACTGCGTCAGCTCGAAAAAGGCCGACAGCAGGAAAGAGAACAAGATCACCTTTTTCAGGCTTTTTTTAAAATAATATGCCAAGTAGACGCCGAAAGGAATCGTAAGCGCCAAGTTGAACAGCGGTTCCAAAAAATAGGATTCCCGCAGTGCGATCGGCCACGTGGAAGCACGCGCTATGTCAAAAGAGGACTTCGTGACGAAGTCGTATATATTCTTGAACGGGATAAGTTCCGCGTAGGGTCCCGTCATCTCCGCAACCTCGCTCGGATTGGGAAGCGGCAGTATGACGAGATAGAAAGCGCATTGCAGGTAAAACAGCATTGAGAAGAGCAGCAGGCTGCGATACGCGGAAACCGCGCCGTACTTTCGGTAGGAATATACGGAATACGGCAGCGTGAGCAGCGCCGCGATAATCGGAAACTGCCAAGCCGCCGTGCTGATCGGTAAAAAGTACGCGTCCATGATATATAACACCTCATGTAAAGTATATCATGAACGTCGCCCCAAAGGAAGCGCCCGCGCGAAAACCGCGCGAAAATTCACGAGAGGTTCACGAAAATCGGATTCGTTCCGCACGAAAACCGCGCGCCTCCGCGGAGACGGCGCGGCGAAACGCCGAAAGCCCGTGCTGTCGCGCGCGATCCGGCCGCTCAGTCGTGCAGTTTCAGCTCAAAGCAGTACGCGCATTTTTCGAAACCGTAGATCTCGTAGAAGCGATGGGCGGCGACGCGCGGCATACCCGAGTCGAGAACGATGGCGTGGCAACCCCGCGCCTCCGCCAGTTCCTTGGCGTGATCCATCAGCCGAATGCCGTACCCCTTGCCGCGCACCGTTTCGTCGGTGATGATGCTGGACAAGTAGCAGGTTTGCCCGGACAGCCAAAAGGTATTGAAGAAAGTCCCGTGGCAAAAGCCCAAGATCTTGTCGTTCTCCAAAAGAAAGAAAGCAAAATCGTTCGGGTTTGCGAGCACCTCCTTGTAAACGGTTCGGATCCTTTCCTTGTCATAGGTGTTGTAGGTCCACAGCTTTTCGATGTAGCGAAATGCCACATCAAAATCTTCCGGGGTCGCGTTCCGAATTTCCATAGTCGCACCTCCTTACGCGACTATTATAGCAAGCTTTTAATTGATTGCGCAAGAAGAAAAACAAAGTTTTCCTCTGTCCGGCAATTATAGGGCGCACATCCGAAAATCAATCCGACACAATCCGAAAATCCGAAAATCAGCCGCCCGCGGGGCGGGGCGCGCTTGCAATCGCCCCGGGCATCGTATATAATGGGTTCATAGGAAATGCAGACAATATGCGGCATATAAGGAGGTAAGAAGTGAACGAATTTTCTGTGGCGGCGCGCGGACGCCGGCGGAGGTTCGCGTCCTGCGCGGCGGCGATGCTCGCAATGCTCGCGGTGCTTGCGCTCGCGGTGCTGACGGCCTGTACGGGTCCTGCGGACGCGTCCGAGTCCGAGGCGCGGGCGATGACGGCGGAGGATTGGGCAAACCGCTTCGTGGAGGACAAAATAAAGATTTATAACGAAGCGGAATACATCGAAACCGCGATCATTGACAGCAAGATCACGCTCCTTGAAAAGGCGGACACCTTTGATGCGTTGCTCGCCTATCCCGTCGAGCTGTGGCGCTTGGAATACCGCCTGAAGCCCGAGGATATCAGCAAATTCGTGCTCGCCGGCGGCGCGGACGAGGAGGACGGATGGATCACCGAGGCTTCGAGCATGGGCAGGCCCTTTCTCGTTCTCAGTTACGAGGACGCCGCGCCGCAGTATCTGGGCTGCCTTTGGAACGGGGAGAGCGACCTGACGACGCCCGCGGGCCGCGAGACGGCCTTGCGCGTATTTCTTGAGGATGCAAAGCTGCTGCCGTGCGAAACCTTTGCCGGCAATCATATATTGGTAAAGTTTCCCCTATCGACGGGCGAAACCTGCCAAGTGCTGTTGTCGCAGCCCGCCGTGCAGGGCGACGGCGGCCTGTGGTGCGCGGAACGCTGGATGGACGGAAACGGCTACGTGTATTACATTACGCCGCAGACGGCGGACAGCCGCGCGGCGGAATACTACGCCGCGCTCCAGGTGCAGTGCGACGCAGGTCACAATCCCGGTCTGCTCGACCCCTTGGATGTCGCGCTGACTTTTGTCGTCGAGGAGCTGGGCCAGCACGCGACGCTCGGCGATCTCACGGCCGAATACGACGCGCGCGCGGAGGACTTCTACGAAACGCCCGTGAGCGCCTACATCGGCTACATCTCGAATTTCAAGACCGATGATATGTTTTTTTATCTGGACAAAATAGAATGGCTGACGGATGAGAGAGACGCGGACCGGCTGCGCGCGCTCGGCATCGAGCCGGAGAGCCTGCCGAACGGCTTCTACATCCACAATCCCGCCTCCTACCCGGATTGGTTCGAGGTGTCGGAGCAGACGCGCTATGAGATCATCGATCCCGGCGAGGCCGAACACCGGAACATCGACGCGCAGAAATTCGCCGAACACCTCGCGCAATTCCCGGAAAGCCCGCCGCCCTTTCACGTCGTCACGAAAGACGGCTACGTGCAGAGCATCGTCGAGCAGTACGTGCCCTGACGCCCGGCCCGGCCCGGACTGCCGCCGGGCGCACGGACGCCGCACACACGCCGCACACAAACACGCCGCCGGGGCACAGGTTTCCGGCGGCGTCTTTGTCTGCATGTTTGCATGTCGCGAGAAACTTGGGATTTTGAATTTTCGGTATTGCAAATGAAATCATGAGGATGTATGATTGACATATCAAATTGCGTAATATTGGGGACCTGTTCATGAATGTCGAACAATTGCTCAAAAGCAAGAAATATATAGAGAAAAAACGCCGTCCGGAATTAAAGCCGGAGAACCGGCATTTTCGCATGGATATCGAACTTGTATGTGAATTGGAATATGAGCATTGAAACTGTCTTTGAAAATACGCCGGCAAATTTGTTTCGACTGCAACAGAAAAGCAGTACGAAGTATCAATTGATCGCGCCGATTTTCCATGAGGACGGGGATATGATGTCTATCTTTGTCGAGGAAGACGGCAATACGGTGAGAATCAGCGACAATGGAATAAGTCTTATGCGTCTTTCCTATACCTTCGATGTGGATACGGATAACAAGAAGAAACAGTTGTCGGCTATAATCACGGCACAAAACGCGGACAATCGCAACGGCGACCTTATTCTCACCGTGCCGCGCTCGGAGATTTATTCGGGCGTTATGAGATACGCGCAAATGGTCAGTCAGGTATGCAATTTGGACATTCTTTCCCGCGAAACGGTCAGCGATTTGTTCTACGACGATCTGGAAAGAGCAATTGCGGAGCATTTCAGCAAATACAAATTCAAGAAAGATTATATAAACCCGAAGTACAAAGACTTGCCGATCGATTATGCTTTTTTGGATTTTGATACGCCTGCCTACCTATTTGGAGCAAAGGACACGAACAA
The DNA here is from genome assembly GCA_031283865.1 of Eubacteriales Family XIII. Incertae Sedis bacterium. GTDB lineage: Bacteria > Bacillota > Clostridia > Peptostreptococcales > Anaerovoracaceae > JAITLA01. The sequence goes on along the minus strand of JAITAX010000221.1, from coordinate 3,226 downwards.
GGCCAATCAAATAACCATTTGTTGCTTGTCTATGCTGCGGTTTGATGTTTCGTTCAAGAGTATTGCGGTCTTTAATGAAATCGACAGCTTAAATAGATTCGCGAGGGACAATTTAATGAATGTCGCGAATACGGTATTCAGCAATGTACAGGGTTTTCTTGAAAGAGGTCCCGACTATTTCAAAAATGACTTGGGGGCCGCTTAAAGTCTGATGGGGTCTGATTCGAACAGAAAGAAGCCCCCTTGTAAGCGAGAAAGCCTTTGCATTGCTTCTATAAAAGCTTTCGCGCGGCCGAGGCGCACGGGCGTCCGGACTGCCGCCGAGGCGCACGGACGCCGCACACACGCCGCAAACAAAAACGCCGCCGGGGCACAGGTTTCCGGCGGCGTCTTCGCAATATATCGGATGCGATTCATCCCAAAGGCCCGGGGTTTGCGTTCATGTGTCTGAAATTATTGGGGTTCCAATGCAATGCGCAAGCCCGGCTGTTGAAACATCTCCGACGGACCCAAGACGCGCGGTTTCGGGTTCGCCGGTAAAAATAAAAAGGCAAAGGAACTTTTTGCGGCTCCTTTGCCTTTGGTATGTGTGTCAGTTTACAGGAATTTTCGCAGGCTGTCAAGATTTATACTGTTTTGTTTTTGTTTTGTAACATTTGCCGTTACTGCCGCAACAGCAAAACCCGCGCGCAGCGAAAATGCTTTTTTTTTCGGCCTGATCGGTTTATACTTGTATCACAGGCCGGATTAAGCCGGGATCTTCGCGGATCGATACACGCTGCAGAGGTGCGCATATGAAGAAACTGCTCAACGAATTTCGGGACTTTGCATTCAAGGGAAACGTCATGGACCTCGCGGTCGGCGTGCTCATCGGCGCCGCTTTTCAGGGGGTGATCGCCTCCCTGACGAGCAACATTCTCTCGCCGATCATCGGGCTGTTCACACAGCGGAACTTCGACATGCTGGAACTGCACGTCTTCGGCGTGGACATCCGATACGGCGCTTTCCTGACGAGCGTGGTGAGCTTTCTCATCACGGCCTCCGTGATCTTCCTGCTGGTGAAAGGCATGACGGCTGCGGGCATCCGCCGCGCCGCGCCGGCCGACGCGGCGCAGAAGACCCCCGCGCGCAGATGCCCGTACTGCATCGGCGAGATCGACGAGGCGGCCACGCGCTGTCCGCACTGCACATCCGTGCTCACGTAAAAAAGCGCGCCGGCCGGAGACCCCGTAATAAGCAAATTCTGCAAGGGGTCCGCACCGTAACACCCCGAACAAAAATCAGCAAAATCAAGCGCAATTGTTTGAAGCCGATATTGAATTGGGTGCCGCGTTGCTGTATACTGTCAATGGCGGAAATCTTCTGCATTGCGCTGTAAGCGTAAAGCGAAGCGGCCTCTGCACGGCAAACGGCGGAAGGATGAGACAGTGGCGGATATGGATAAGGGCGGCGTTGGTTTTATCGGAGCGGGCAAGGTGGGAACGACGCTGGGCAAATACATCGCCGAGCGCGGACACAGGGTAAGCGGATATTTCAGCAGGCATCCGGAAAGCGCGGGGGCCTCCGCGCGGTTCACGGGTTCGAGGGCCTACGATTCCGCGGAGAATCTGGCCGCCGACAGCGCCGTGATCTTCGTGACCGTACCCGACGGAGCCATAGGCGACGCTTGGGCGGAATTGAAGAAAACGGATATAAAAGGGAAATACATCTGTCATTGCAGCGGCGCGCTGTCCTCCTTGGTCTTTGACGGCGTTTCCCGTCTCGGCGCGGCGGGACTGTCCGTCCACCCATTGGCTGCGATCAACAGCAGGTGGGACTCCCATCGATACATGCACGCCGTTTCGTTCACCGTGGAGGGCGAAGAAACGGCGGCGGCCCATATGAAATCATTCCTGCGCTCCATGGGCAATCCTGCGGAGACGATTGACGCGGACAAAAAAGACGTCTATCACGCGGGCGCCGTTTTTCTGAGCAACTTCGTCGTCGCGCTGGTGCATATGGGCGCCGAGCTTCTGCTGTCCTGCGTACCGGATCGGGCATTCGCCGAAAGCGCGTCGCGGCAGCTTTTTTTTACCGGCGCGGAAAACATACGCGCGCACGGCGCCGTCGCGGCGCTGACGGGTCCCGTGGAGCGCGGCGATACAGAAACCGTGCGGAAGCATTTGAGATGTTTGGACGAACCCGCGCACAGTCTGTACGTACTGTTGTCGCGGGAATTGCTGCAGGTCGCGAAAGCGAAAAACCCCGAACGGGATTACGGGGAGCTTGAGGGAGAGTTGAACAGATGAAAAAAACGACGATTTTCGTGCAGGAAAAAAAATTAAAAAACGAAAAGATTTCTATGTTGACAGCCTACGACTACTCCACGGCCAAGCTGATGGATTCCTGCGGAATCGACATCCTCTTGGTCGGGGATTCCCTCGGCATGGTCGTGTTGGGTTACGACAGCACCTTGCCCGTCACCATGGCCGACATGATACACCATGCAAAGGCCGTTGCGCGGGGTTGTGAAACGGCATTGGTCGTGGCGGATATGCCGTTCATGTCCTATCAGGTCTCCGTTACCGAGGCCGTCGCCAACGCCGGAAAGCTTATGAAAGAAACGGGCGTCAATGCCGTGAAGCTGGAGGGCGGCAGGGATGTCTGCCCGCAGATAGAGGCGATAAGCAAGGCGTTCGTTCCCGTGATGGGACATTTGGGATTGACGCCGCAGTCCGTCAACGCGCTGGGCGGCTACAGGGTGCAGGGCAAGGACAGGGGCAGAGCGCGGCAATTGATCGAGGACGCGCAGGCCGTCGAGCAGGCGGGCGCTTTCGCCGTGGTGCTGGAATGCGTACCCGCGGGACTGGCCGGGCTGATTACGAAGCTCCTGCGGATACCCACCATAGGCATAGGCGCGGGCAGGGATTGCGATGGGCAGGTGCTGGTATATCAGGATATGCTGGCCCTCTATCCCGGCAACAAGCCTAAGTTCGTGAAGCAGTACGCCGACGCCGGGAGCGTGATTAAGAACGCTTTCCGCAGCTACATCGAAGAGACGGAAAGCGGTCTGTTTCCCGCAGACGAGCATACATTCAAGATCGACGATGATATTTTGGAAGAGCTTAGGCGGCAGTATGAGACCGAGACCTGATATTCTTGTTCAGAGGGTGAAGCTTTGGAATTGATACACAGGATTTCCGACATGCAGACGCTGGCGGCCGGCTGGCGGCGGGAGGGACTCTCC
>JAITAX010000103.1 GCA_031283865.1 Eubacteriales Family XIII. Incertae Sedis bacterium | reverse complement strand
CCGTGCCCGTGATCGAAGGCTTTACCGCTTTTGCCGCCGATGAGGCGGAGACCTTCCGCCGGCGCGGCGGTTACGCGATGAGCCCCGGAGATCTGCTGTTCACGCAGGGATATTTTAGGGATACGGAGCGCAGGGATCCGACGCTCGCGGAGCTTAAGGTCATAGACACCTACTGGTCCGACCACTGCAGGCACACGACATTCAATACAATACTGGACAAGATTGATTTCGGTGAAGGCCGCCGCGCCGCTCCGGTTCGCGCGGCTTTCGACAGATATCTGCGGCTGCGCGAAGAGGTTTACGGGGATGAAGCGCGCACCGTGAGTCTTATGGACATCGCCGTGATCGGTGCGAAATACCTGAAAGCCAAGGGTCTGCTCCCCGATCTCGACGCGTCGGAGGAGGTCAACGCCTGCAGCATTCGCGTAAAGGCGGACGCGGACGGCGCCGAAGAGGATTGGCTTGTCATGTTCAAGAATGAGACGCACAACCACCCCACGGAAATAGAACCCTTCGGCGGCGCGGCCACCTGTCTCGGCGGCGCGATCCGCGATCCGCTGTCCGGGCGCGCCTACGTGTATCAGGCGATGCGCGTCACGGGAAGCGGCGATCCGCGGACGGATATCCGCGACACGCTGCCCGGCAAGCTGCCGCAGTTGCAGATCACGCGCGGCGCGGCGAAAGGATACAGCTCCTACGGCAATCAGGTGGGCCTGTCCACGGGACAGGTCGCAGAGATCTATCACGAGGGCTATGTCGCGAAGCGCATGGAGATCGGCGCCGTCATCGGCGCCGCGCCGGCGTCCCACGTCAGGCGCGAGACACCGGTTCCGGGCGACGCGATCCTGCTCGTCGGCGGCAGGACGGGGCGCGACGGCTGCGGCGGCGCGACGGGTTCTTCGAAAGAGCATACGGCGGCGTCGCTCGCCGACTGCGGCGCGGAGGTCCAGAAAGGCAATCCGCCGATAGAGCGCGACCTGCAGCGGCTGTTTCGCAGGCGGGACGCGGCCTCCCTCATCAAGCGCTGCAACGATTTCGGCGCGGGCGGTGTCTCCGTGGCCGTCGGCGAGCTGGCGGGCGGCATAGACGTCAATCTCGATCTGATTCCCAAAAAATACGAGGGGCTTGACGGCGTCGAACTCGCCATTTCGGAGTCGCAGGAGCGCATGGCGGTCGCGGTTTCCGCAGAGGACGCGGACCGCTTCATCGCGCTCGCGGAGGAGGAAAACCTCGAAGCCGCCGTCGTCGCGCGCGTGACCGACACGGGGCGCTTTCGCATGTATTGGCGCGGCGATGCGATCCTCGATTTGCGGCGTGATTTCCTCGACAGCGGCGGCGTGCGGCGGCGCGCCGGCGTATTTGTGGAGGCCGGAGATTTCGCCGCCGGCTTTGCTGCGGACGAAAGCCGCGATCTCGCCGCCTGTCTCGACGATTTGAACTGCTGCGACCTGCGGGGTCTGGCGGAGTGCTTCGACAGCACAATCGGCGCGGGAACGGTGCTGATGCCGTTCGGCGGGCTGTGGCAGGCGACGCCCGCCTTGGGCATGGCCGCGAAACTGCCGCTTTATTCCGGCGAAACCTCGACGGTGACGCTGATGGCTTTCGGTTACGACCCCGTGCTTTCCGCGGCGAGCCCCTTTCACGGCGCGCTGTACGCCGTCGTGGATTCCGTCACGAAGATCGTCGCGATGGGCGGCGACCGGTCCACTGTAAAATTGACATTCCAGGAATATTTTGAAAAAATCGGAGACGATCCGCGACGTTGGGCGAAGCCTTTTTCGGCGTTGCTCGGCGCGCTCGAAGCGCAGCTTGCGCTCGAAATACCCGCGATCGGCGGCAAGGACAGCATGTCGGGCAGCTTTTTGGATATGGACGTGCCGCCGACCCTCGTTTCTTTCGCCGTGAACGTGACGCGCGCGGAACGGGTGCTGTCGCCGGAGTTCAAGAAGCCGGACAGCGCGCTCGTCTTCGTCGATGCGGAGCGGGACGGCGATCAGCTGATCGACTTCGCGCAATATCGGCGCAATGCGGATAAGGTGACGGCGCTGATCGCGGCGGGGCAGATTCTGTCCGCCTCCGTCGTGGGCCACGGCGGCATATTCGCCGCCGCCGTGAAAGCGGCGGCCGGCAACCGCATCGGCGCCGCCTTGGAGAACGTCACGGAAGCCGAGCTGCGCGCGCCGCGCTACGGCGCGCTGATCCTTGAGATCGACGCGCGCTTCGACGCGGACGCGCTGCTTGCCGGCGCGCATTTCAAGGGGATCGGCCGGACGACGGCGCGCGCGGAGATTCGCGTTGCTGCGGGCGCGGGCGATTCCGCGCGGAAGATGGATTTGGACGCGCTGCTGCGCAGGTGGGAGGCACCGCTCGCGGGCGTCTTTCCGGTCGAAACCGCCGAACAACCCGCGCGGGAGATCGAGACGGTCACTTGCGAGCGCCGCTTTGCGGCCCGCCCCGCCGTTCGCATCGCGAAGCCGCGCGTGCTGATTCCCGTATTCCCGGGTACGAACTGCGAAGCGGATTCGAGGCGCGCCTTTGAGGCCGCGGGCGCTTCGGTCTCGCTCTGCATCCTGCAAAACCTCACGCCGGAGACCCTTGAGGCTTCGATGCGCGCGCTTGCGCGCGGGATCGGGGAGAGCCAGATCGTCATGATTCCGGGCGGTTTCAGCGGCGGCGACGAACCCGACGGTTCGGCCAAGTTCATCACGGCGGTGTTTCGCAACCCGGCTGTTCGCGCGTCCGTGACGGAGCTGCTCGAGCGGCGCGACGGCCTCATGCTCGGCATATGCAACGGCTTTCAGGCCCTCGTCAAGCTGGGACTCCTGCCCTTCGGAGAGATTCGCGACGGCGCGGACGACAGCCCGACTTTGGCCTGCAACAGCATCGGCAGGCACGTTTCCCGCTTGGTTCGGACGCGGGTGGCCTCGACGCTCTCTCCGTGGTTCGCGGGCGCGTCCGCAGGCGATATTCACACCCTGCCCGTCTCGCACGGCGAGGGGCGTTTCACGGCGTCCTCCGCCTTGCTGCGGGCGATGGCCGAGGACGGCCGCATCGCGACGCAGTACGCGGACCTCGCGGGGAAGCCGACGAGCGACATTCGCTTCAATCCCAACAATTCCGATCTGGCGATTGAGGGCATATCCTCGCCGGACGGCAGAATACTCGGCCGGATGGGTCACTCGGAGCGCATCGGGCCGCATTTGTACAAGAACGTGCCGGGAACTTTCGACCGGCGCATCTTCGCGTCGGGCGTCGCGTATTTCGGTTAGGCGGCGGCACAGGCGCGGGCGAAGAGCGGAGGGCATCCATGAAAGCAGCCATCGTAATGGGCAGCAAGTCCGATTATCCCGTCGCAGAACGGACGGAGAAGATATTGCAGGACTTCGGCGTCGCGTATGAAACGCGCGTCATATCGGCGCACCGGACGCCGCGCGCGGCGGAGGATTTCGCCGCAGGCGCGGAGGCGCGCGGCATAGAGGTGATCATCGCGGCGGCGGGCAAGGCGGCG
>JAITAX010000109.1 GCA_031283865.1 Eubacteriales Family XIII. Incertae Sedis bacterium | reverse complement strand
AGAGCCATTCCGGCGTGTAGGAAGCCGCCAGCACCTTAATCTGCGCGCGAAGCTCCGCCGCGTCGCGCGCATCTATCCTAAATTCGCTGTTATTCATCCGCGTTCTCCGTATCGGCCAAACCCAGATAGAACGGGAAGACCATGTTTTCGACCGTATTGCTTGCGCTGAGCCTGTAGGCGATGTTCACGATCAGGCAGCCGCTCTCGACGGTCTGCTCGAAATCGATGTCCACGTCGGATATGCGCGGCTCCTGTCCGAGGATCGCGTTCCGTATCTCCGAGGAGAGCATGTTGAGCATGGCCGGCGAGGTGTCGATAAAGGTGTAGCGCATGATGCGGCTGCCGAAAGCCGGTTCGAGCCGGCGCTCGCCGAGGCCCGTCATGAGGATGATATAGACGGACTCCTTTACGTTCTCCGCCCCCGAACTCGTGGCGAAACGCCCTGAGTTTATATTGATTCGCGGCGGGAACTTCATGCCCGTTCCGAGAAAAGCCTCTTTGTTTTCATCCATAGTATTGTCCGCCTCCGCAACCTGCGCGCGCCGCCCTATCCGATCTTGATGGGCGCGCCCGCTATATTGACCATTCCGCCCGATTCGGCCTTGAACATAGAGGACGCGCTCAGGCTCATCTGCGCCCCGTCCAGCTTAATCATGCCGTCGCTCTTGGCCTTGAACTGATTGGATACCTGTATCGAGAACTCCGAAGCCTCCAGCTTCACGGATCCGGACTCGCCGTTGAAGATCATCTTTACGCCGTCGCCCACCTCAATCGTCAGCCGCGACTTGGCCTTGATCCGCATCTGCCCGCTCTCGGTCATGATCTCGAGCATGTTCTCTTTCGCCTTATCGGTCAGCCGTATAAGCTTGTTTTCGTTGTCGAGCAGCAGGTCGTGCGACCGGCCCGCTGTTTCTATGTTGATCTTGTCTTTCGCGCCGTCGCCCTCCTTGTTGTCCTCGAAGGACAGGGTGCTCCCGTTTTTTGTGACGATTCTCTTGATTTGATTGTGTTCGTCGACCGAGCCGCTGAGGAATTTCGCGTTGTCCCTCGGGACGCAGCCGATGATGTAAGGCTTCTCTATGTTGCCGCCCTCAAAGGCCAGCAGCACCTGATCGCCGACCTCCGGCAGGAAGTAGTGGCCCCACTTCTCGCCGCTCGAAAGCTGCGCCTGCCGCGCCCACTTGAGTTCGTTCTTGTCCTTGTCGCGCGTCGGCACGGTCACGCAGACGCGGCCCGGCATATCCTTGTCGTAGTTCTTCGCGACGACGCCTATCATGACGCCGTGGACGCGCGTATCGCCCGTCTCGGTCTTCGTCGCGCTGCGTTCGCTTATTTCGTCTATAATATCGTACAGGCTCATGCCGCCCCTATCCCTTTCCGGCGCGCCGCGCCGTTTACTTCTTCACCGCGTCGGCGCAGCCGATGAGCCGCGTGCGATAACCCGCGTCGGCGGACAGCGCATGTGTCACGCCCGTGATGTAAAACCGGTTCTCCGCGGGCGCGCCCAGCCCCGCAATCGTCAGAAAGCGCCCCGGCCGCAGCTCGGGCAGACCGACGCAGACGCAGTTTAAGGATCCGAGACGATAGCTCATCGTTTCGAGCAGGGAGTCCGCCCGCGCGTCCGCGTGCTGCTTGGAAACGATGGTCGGATCGATGTATACGTGCCGGCTCTTCGCGATGAGCTTCTTCGCGTAGCTGCCCACGGACAGATTGTTCGTAAACTTCTTCTTCGACGAGAGGATCTTGCCCGTCCCCGCGTCCACGGACCGCGCCTCCACCGTTTCCGCGACGCCCGTAAGGCTGTAGCCGATGTCGAAGTCGATCAAACCGTTCGTGACGCCAAGCTCCGGCAGTTCGTCCGAGCCGCTCTTGGCCTTGCGGAAGTACACCTTGCCGCAATCCGTAAAGAACTCGTAGTTGAAGCGCTTCGCGGCTTTCACGACAAACTCATAGTCGCTCTCGGAGGACATCTCGACGGTGTAGGCGGAGGCGCCGCTGCGCTCGCCGCCGGCTTCCTTGTCCGGCGTATCGCTGACGGCGAGACCCGTGATCGCCGATCCGTCCTGCAGCCTCTCGTAGGCCGTCTTGCGCAGGATTTCCCGCACGGCCTCCCCGTAGGATGTCGCGGCGAGCTGCTCCGCGTAGCTCCCCGACATCATGATCCCTTTCACGTCCATGCCCGTGACCTCGACATAGGGCAAATCCCCCTCCGCAAAGGCGAAATTCACGCCCGCCACGAAGCCCGTAAAGACGGGTTCCAAGGCGTCCAGATAACCGAGCCTGATCGTGAGGGAATTGCCGAGCAGCACCTGCTTCTTCAGCTCTTCGTACTCGAATTTCCCCGAAGCTTGCCGAAAGACGCCGTAGATGCGAAAGCTCGCGACGGAAGCCTCATAGCCGCTGGTTAACTCGATATTGACGTCGTTCACGGCCAAGCGGCCGCTCTTGTCCTTAAATTCCTTGCCTCCCAGTTCGATGACGGCTTGCGGGTAACGGAAGCCCTCGTATTTTTTTCTGAGCGCGTCGAAATTGTTTCCGCCGCCCACGCCGGGGAGGCCGCCAAAGGGCAATAAAGCCATTTATTTAACCTCAAAACCCAAGATTGAACAGATTTCCGACGGATTGCCCCGCGGACTGTCCGCCGAAAGAACTCGTCGAATTTTCGTCGCCGAAGCACTTGTCGAAAGCCTTGTCCCAATAGGTTCCGTCACCTCCGTCGGTCCCTCCGAGATCCTGCTGTATCATGAGCGTCACGAAGCTGCGCACGGGCCGGCCGGAAACGGAAAACATCGTGTATTTCGCCCGCGCCTCCATGACGATTCCGTAGAACATCAGATCGGACCAATAGAACGTGACGTTGTGCGTGTTCGAAAACATCAAAAGGGCCAGCAGCGCGTTGGTCTGCGGCTGCACGGTGAATTGCTCCTTGTTCAGGGCCGCAAGCCCCGCGGAGGCGATGCCGCCCGTCGAAGTGCTGAATTTTTCCGACATAAAGCTGTCTTTGACGTTCATCGCGTCAAACACGAGATCCACGGACAGCGTTACCGACGGCGGTTTTGTGAACTGCTGCGGTATGTCGGCGATGACGTTTTGTTGCAGCGATTTCACGGGGATCTGCTCCGCGTTCGCGTTGAAATCAAGCGAAGAGGGGTTGTACTGCACCTGTAGGAAACAGTCGGAATCGTCGCCCGCGATATTCAGGGAAAAATCGCCGGGGCCGCCGCTTTGGAATACGGAGGCGTCCTTGAAGTCTTTGGCGCCGGCGAAGCCGCTGCTCGAAATATTGTGAATAACCAAAAAGGCTTTCTTCGTATCCCCGAGCGCATTGGCGGCGGCGTTCGCAGCCGCGTCTTTTATCGTGCTCATGTTCATGTTTGCCACCATTGCAACCGAACGGTTGCCGCAAATAAGTGTGAAAACACTCGTTACAGTGCAGAGGTCGGCCTCCGGGGCCTGAACCGTAACAAATATTTAAATCTAACCCAAATTAAACAAATTGGAGACTTTCTGCCGCGCGCGGTCATTGATGCTCGCGCCGCCCGAAAACGCGTTTTTCATATCGCCGTACCAGCGCTCCGCGCTTTCGCGGGTCAATTCCTGCCGCACGCGGATTGCCGCCGTCGCGCGCACGGGCGTGCCTTTCGCGGAAAACATCGTGTAGCGCGCCTTGACGCTGAAGAGCATCCCCGTAAACACGAAATCCGCCCAGTATAGGGTAACCGTCTGCGTGAGCCGGTTGCGCATGGCCGCGATGAGGCCCTCCACCTCGTCACGAACGCTTTCCTCTTTCGTGAACGATTTGACGGCGTTCGTAATGCCGGAAACGCTCGTGGGCGCGATGTTTTTGTCCAACAGAAACGAAGTCGCGGGCGACATCTTATCGAACCACAGGGTTGCGCTCAGCTCGATTTTGCCGGGCTGCGAGGTTTCCGCGTCGGCGGAGGCCGCCCCGTTGTTCGGTCGAACATCCTGTTTCTTGATCGGTGTGGCAAAGGCGTTCAACTCCAGTTCCGAGGGGTTGTACTGCACGCGAAATATCTTGTTGTTCGCGCCCACAGCCTTTTGTTTGCGCATGAGCAACCCGTCCGCGATGCCCGCCGCGTCCTTTTGGGCGGCGGTATCGTATGCGGTCGACCGCTCGCGAAAATCATGCACAACGATGTAGGCGGGTTCTATATTGCCCGTAATGCTGTTTTTCAGGTCATCGGAAATGTTGTACATGGCCTATATCCTTCCTCTGCGGGACTTTTCGCTTTGCAGCTTCTTCTCCAGTTGTCCGTAGACCCTGTCCGTAATGGTTCCGAGCTGGCGCAGCAGCGTCGTATTAATCATCTCCGCAATGTCGTCGGTGCGGCCGGAGACGAGATCGCGCGTAATCTGTTCGCTCTGCGTCCGCAGCTCGTTCGTCCGCACGGTCTGTTCCGTCGTTTCGTCGCGGCGCGCCCGCTCTTCGACGAGGCGCTGCTCGCGCCGCTGCGCGGGCGCTTCTGTATCCGGCGCGGGCGTTCGCCTGTGAACGATGGGCGCGTCCGTTCTCCGCGCGGGTGTTTCGCCGCCTGCGGACTGCGCGGGCGAAAGCGCGGCGGATGCGGCGGCGCCGCGTTCGATCAGCCGTTCCACCGGTTCGCTCGGCGCGATGTGCCGGATCATCTCTCCGGATGGCGCGGCGGCTTCGGCGCGCGCCCTCTCCACGGCCGCGATCTCAGACATGAGCGCCTCGGGACCGCGCGCGAGCGTGACGCCCGCCGCCGCGGCTGCGGCCGGATCTTTCTGCAGCAGCTGCAAAAGTTCCAGAATCCGCTTTGATGGCTCGTCCGCGTAGATCAGGGCCTCTTCCCACGCGCCTTGGTCCGTGCGCGGCACGGCGTTCTCCTGCGTCAGGCTTTCCATAAGCACCTGTTCGGGGTTCTCGATGGCCCGCAGCGCGTCTCGCATGATGCGCTGCCTGTCCGGGCGCGGCGCGGCGGCGGGGGTCTCGCGCGTGTGCATACGCAGTTCCTGCACGCGCTCCAGACGTTCCTTGTTCTCCGCATTGACGCGATCCAGAATTTCGCGCAGGACCGTTTCACTCTGCGCCGCGCTTTCGGCCGCAGCCGCGCGCGCCGCGCTTTCGGCGTCTTCGCTTTCGTCCGCTTCCGCGCGTGCGGTTTCCGCGCGCGCAAGCGTCAGGCTTTCGACCCTGTGTTCCGCAAAGCGCTCATCCGTCCGCTCCGTCGCGTAGGCGAAAGAAGCGGCCGGCCGGGCGATGTGCGACAGCGCGGCCGAGAAAGGCTCGTCCCGGCGCGCGCCAAGGCCCGTGCCGGGAGAGGGCGCATCCTGCGCGCGGGGCGCGCTTTCCCCCGGCGTTCGCTCCGCGTCCTGCGCTGCCGCGAGCAGGAGGGTTTCGCGCTCCGTTTCCGCGCGGATCTCCGTTTCCCGCTCCGTCGTGCGGACAAAGTCCTCGGGCTCGATGACGCGCGCCAAGGCCTGTGCCGCCGCGTCGCTCTCTGCGGGGGGCGCGCCCGCCGCGGGAGAAATCTCCGCAGTCGCGTCGCGCGCCGCTTCCGCGTATGCCGCGCGCGTTTCCTCTTCGGCGCCGGACGCCGGCGCCGTATGCGTGAGCGGGACCGCGTCCGCCTCGGTGCGCGCTTGCGCCTCCGCCGGCCGCGCGAGAGTGGCGGAGCCGTCCCAAAACGCCGCGTCCGCGCGCACTTCCTCCGTGACGCGCTCCCTTGCGCGCCGCGTCAGCGTTTCCGACGCGCGCAGCCGCGCGCTGTATATGCGCGCAAGCTCAAGCAGGGTTTCGCGCGCGATCTCCCGCGCGCTGCGCGCGGCCTCGTCCGCCGCGCGCGCCGCGCGCGGCGGGAACGCGGTGTCCGCCGATCCCTCTCCGTCCGCCGCGCCTCGGTGCGCGTCGTGCCTGTGAATCTCCGAAAGGCAGCGCGTCAGGACTTCCGCTTCGCTCCGCGACAGCAGCGCGAGCGTCTGCAAATCCGCGGGTTCGCGGCGCGCAGCCGCGTTCTCGGCTGCGGCGGCGACGGCGTATGCGCGGAACGACAGGAGCCGCTCCACGGAGTTTCGCGCCGAGGCGCGCAGGGCCTCCGTGACGTCGAGCCACGGCGCCCGCTCCGCAGGCGGATCCTGCGCGCGGCTCGTCGTCACGTTGTCCGCGACCTGCAAGAGGGCGGCGGACAGCGCCTGCCGCAGAACGGATTTCTCATCCTGCGGCGCTTTGAGAACGTCGCCCGTTTCGTAGTGGTTTCTGTTGTAGTACACATCCCCGGCGCCGAAAGCCGGAATCTCGCTTCGGTATTCGTTCAGAGCGAAGACCATTGCGGCCCGTCGGTGCTCGGAGATCTGCATCTCGCGCGCATCCACGCGCAGGCGGTTCTCCGAGGAAGCCCGCGCGAAGCGCGCGAGCGTGCGGACGATGCCCGGCGTGTCGAGGCGCTTCAGTATCTCGCTGTGCAGGTACAGCGAGCGCTCCTTGCCGCGCGCTTCGCCCTCCGCCTCCGCCGTTTTCACAGGTCCGCCGCGCGCTTCCGTCTCGCGCGTCAGCGTTTCGCGCAGGGTATGCAGGTTGTCCCCGTACAGTGCCGTCAGCCGGTGCACGCTGAGGTTTTCCGCGCGAAGCACGCGGACCTGCTCCATGAAAGACGCGACGTTCTGCACGCCGAACTTCCGCAGGGCCATGTCCAGATACACCGTGTCCTGATAGCTGAGCGCGCTGCGGTCCTCCAACAGGATGCGGTTGATGATGTTGTTCACGACGCTGAACAGGATGTTTTGCGTATCCTTGCGGACGTCGCCCATCGCAATATGGAAGACGTCGCTTTCCGGATAGGGCGTTTCCGGCGGATTCACCAGCAAAAACAGCAGTTCCTCAGAAGAAAAAGTCGCCGTCATGATCTCGTAGTTCGCCCTGATCCTTTCGCCGAACGAGGCGTCCGGGCCGAGCAGGCCCTCCTTGACGGTAAGGTTGATGGGACGATCCATTGTAAGCATACGCTGCGGACCTCCTTATCCGTCCTCAGAAAGACCTTACATCGGGGATGTCCAGACAGACCATCTCGCGGTATGCGAGCGTGATCGTATCCGTCAGCAGGCCGGATTGCTCGGCTGCCAGTTCCCCGTAGACTTTCTTCACGACCGTACAGCCCGTAAAGACGTAGCTGCGCCGCACGGACAGGAAATCGTTCTGCCTGCGGCTTACGAACAGCATCACGGGCAGCACCAAATCGGCGCCGAGGGGCAGCGGGTCCACGTAGTCCACGCCCACGTAGCGTTCAACCTCCAGCACGAAAGGCTTGGTGATGGGTTTGCGCCGCAGATGCACGTAATCGTTCAGGCCGCCCTCCTGTATATGCTCGTACTCCAGTTCGCGCGTGAAAGCTTTCACGCTTTTGCACGGCAGGTCGAACACCGCTTCCACGCGCAGCAAAAAGTTGAAATTTACCAGGGGGTTGAGGCCCTCGTTGAGGACCACTATATTGCTCTTGTCTAAACCTCTCTCTGCCATAATAACTCTCTCAGTGTTGCGAATGCCCGGGAGGGCCGCAAGACGGCGGTTCAGCGTCTTTGCGTTCTTCCCAGCTCCAAAATGCTCTTTTCTTTTTTGTCCGAGGGATTCAGGCTCGCGTTGATCTCCGAAATTTCCCGGCACCAGCGCCTGCGATCATTGTGCGAAAGCGTTTCCACATCCGCACGGCTCCAGTGAAAGTAGTAGGAAATAAAGGACATCTCCCGGAAGAGAGCTTCCTCCGGGTAGAGCCTTATCCCTCGCGCGTAAAATTTATGGGGACCTGCATGGTATTCCCGCAACCCTCGCACACGACCGTCATGGTCGGCGGCTCGATGTTGTTGATGCGCTGGTACATATCCTGCAGAAAAGCCAGGTCCGCCGTAAAGAACCGCTCGAGGATGTTCGGCGCCACGCTTTCCATGCCCTCGATCTCCGTGATCACCTTGGACAGCACCGCGATGGTCAGGTAAGAGGGATTGGACAGTACGCGCGGGTCGCGCGTGGCACCGATCTCATCGCCCGCCGTCGCGAGGCGCATCTTTCCCTTGCGATGCACCGTCCCCTGTGAATCCACATAGCCCTTAGGCAGTTCAAAATCGTAAACCGTTGTCATTGCGAACCCCTATTAATTCGGAATCGTAAGCTCTTCGTAGGCGATCTCCACGGATTCGATCGCGACTTCGCTCGTGGATGAGTTGAGGTCGGGACCCGTGTACTTCGTAACCCACGCGTCCTTGAGCATCCACGTCAGCGTTGAGTCGACCGTCGCCGTGACGGTGCTCTGCGGGGAGCCGCCGCTGATGTCGATGAGTTCAATCGTCACATTTTTGCGCGGCGTTGCGCCGCGCCGCTCGCTCACGCAGTTCTGAATCCAGATCTTGAAATCCTGACTGCGCGTGTAGCCCATCTTCAGCGTGATGTTTCCGTGCTTGACGAGTCCCTGAATCTTGACGGGGGCCAAGCTGTTCGCGTTCCCCTGCCTAAATTCGATGACGTCAACCGACGCATCGATGCCCGTCACCTCGTTGAAAGCGGCGACGCCGCTGACGTCATCCACCGTAACGAGGAAGTTCATTTTTGTCAATGGATAATACAATCCGGCCGTATTTTCTGCTTCCGTTGCCATGATATTGCCTCCAGTGTTTAGATTTTTACAATTTTAATAAAATATCAAATGCTCGCTTTCGTTTTGGTGCGCATGTGTCTATTCGGTCTCGGCGCCCGCCTCGGCTGTGAACTGCGTCAGCCTGAAGATCACAAACTCAGCCGGACGCGACGGCGCAATCCCGATGTTGCAGATCAGACGACCGTTCAGGATGTCGTCGCGGCTCATCGTCGTCGAACCGATTTCCACGAAGAAAGCTTCTTCCGCGGTTTCGCCGGCCAACATGCCCGAACGGAAGAGCGTTTCGAGGAAGGACGCAATCGTGATTTGTACGCGCGCCCACAGCGAAGAATTGTTCGGCTCGAACACCACCCAGTTCGTCGCGGCCTTGATGCTCTGCTCCACGAAGATGAAGAGACGCCTGACGTTGACGTATTTGAAAGCCGCGTTGGAACTTGCGGTGCGCGCGCCCCAGATGCGGATGCCCTGGCCGGGCAGCGCGCGGATCAGATTCACGCCGGCCGGGTTCAGGATGTCCTGTTCGCCCACCGTGTAGCTGATCGAAAGCCCCGTGCAACTGACGACCTCGTTGGCCGGCGCCTTATGCACGCCGCGGCTCACGTCCGTCCTCGAAAACACGCCCGCCACGGCGCCGCTCGGCGGCAGAAAGCCCGGCTTCTTGGTCTCGCGGTCGAACACCTGTATCCACGGGTGATAGAAAGCGGCATAGGTGCTGTCGATCAGATTGCGGTACTCTATGATCTCGCCCGTCTTTGTCAGCTCCTGCGGAATGTCGAGGATGGCAAAGCAGTTCTTCTCGCGTTCGCAGTAGGCCGCGAGGGACGCGATCACCTCCGGAATCGTGATGCCGGGCGCGAGCAGCAGACTGACGACGTTGTTTTCCACAAAAGCCTGCAAGCCCGTCCGCTGTCCGGGGCCGTTGTCCGTGCCGATGAACGTTCCGGCGTTGACGGCGTCGATGGAACCGTCGCTGCCGCCCTCAAAGGAGATCGTGCCTTTCAGCTTGCCGTCGCCGAAGATCGCGGACACGGGGTTCACGAGGGAATCTGCGGGCGGGTTCAGCGTGGCCGAGACCAAGGAACTGGCGATCAGCCTTTTGCCGAGATAGTTGGATGAAAGCTCGTTGAGCGTCACGTCCGCGTAGTTCTCCACCTCGGATCCCGCGCGGATCACGACATCCATTTCGACGGAGTAAACCAGCGTTTTCGGAATCAGCGCGGCGTCCACGGGGCTTGTCGCAAAGGGCTTCTCAAAGGTGATCGTGTTCTCCGAGATCGCGGCGATGCGGTTGATCTCCCCCGCAAATTCGACGACGTCACCCTCGCGGAAACTCGCGACGGACTTGGCCGTATAGACAAGCTCGCTCTCCGAAGCGATCAATTGCAGCTTGCGCTTGTTCGTGGAAATGAAGCTGATCGTGAGCTTGTTGCCCCACTTGCCCTCATTGGCTGCGCGCAGGGACAGGATGCCCTGTGAGGCCGTCGCCACTTTCGCGTCCTCGGGAATCACGCGGCTGATGTAGCAGCGCGTTCCGCCGTTCACAAAGAATTGCTCCACCGCGTTCGGAAGATAGCGGAACTCGCCGTGCGTATGCTCGGGCAGGAAGCCGCCGTACTGCCTCGTGAAATCGGCGTAGTTTGTTACCAGCGAGGGCGCGCCCACCGCGGGTCCCTTGACCGTCATGCCGATGAAGCCCGCTGTACTGGTGCCGACGCCCTCAATGGCGCGCGGAGAGGAATCATACTCTTCCACATATACGCCGGGAGAAAGATACTCTGCCATAATTTTCCGGTTTATTGCCTGTCGGCTTTAAACCATCCTCCTTTCATGCTTTAGCTAAAAGATGACCTTTGTTTGTCCGGGTGAAACGATGCCGAGCGAACCGCCGTAAGCGCACAGCAGCTTGGCGTCGTTCGCCAATCCGGGTTTGCCTGAGATCATGGGACTTTTCCCTCCGAGCCACGTACCCACGGGAGCGGGGATGCAGGGCTGCGGAGTTAGGACGCCCAAGGCTGCCGCCGTCGCGGCGGCGACCGTTGGGTTTGATACGGTCGTACACATGCCGCAGGGGGAAATCGCGGACATCGGCGCCACATCCATGACCGTGGCCGCCGGTATTCCGGAGATCATGACGGCTGCCTGCGACGTGGCGTTCAGGGTTCCGGGCGACGTTCCGAAGCTGCACAGGTAGGTCGCGCCCGAGACAACGGCGATTGCCATGTTTCCCTCCTTTAGTTCTTCTTTCCTTTTTCGCTCGCCTTGCGCGGCGCCTCGGCGAGCTGTGCGATTTTCGGCCCGTCGAAATCCACGGGTTCGAAACGCTCCCCTGTCTCCTCCGTGAAGCGCACGATCCAGCCTTTGCCGGCGCCGTCATCCGGCACGCGCAGCAGGTAGGCGCCGGCCGCGTCGACACAGCCGGCGACGACGGGGACAATCGGGAGATCCGCGGAAACAGTTGAAACAAACGGATGATCTATCGTGAACGCTTCGTCTGAAACGCGCGATTCGACGGCAAAGCTTTCGTAGGACAGTCCGTCCGGGGCGATGAGGGCGTAGCGCGCCCTGTCAAATTCGATCCGATACGGATTGTACACGGTGAGCAGCCTCTTTCTCGCGTCGAAAGTCCTTGCGAAGCACGAATTTTTTTCCGGCCTTGCCGCGTCGATTGCCGCAAGCCCTTTTCGCGTCCCGGAGAGCGTTTTGTAGGCCGTGTTCCCAATCGGATTTTCCTGTGGGATCATCTCGATGCGCAGCAGCGGCGGACCGATGCCCGGCGCTTCGAGCAGCACGCGCTTCTTCGTCGGCACGTAGCCGGACGCGCGAACCTCCAAGTCAAAATGCGTTTCGGGCAGGGCGTCCTCCATGAAGATGAAATACCCGCCGGGCCTGGGTTTGGGCAAGGACGCCTTTCCGCCGACGAAGAAGCGGAGATCTGCTTTTATATTCCGGCCGTCAATCGCATCCGAAAGCTTGAGCGCCAAAGCGAGTTTGTGCGTAATTACAGAAGACATGATTGCTCACTGCTCCTTTCCGGCAAATACCGATGAAACGGGTCTTGCGCGCGTCACGCGTCCTCTTCGCCGGCGGCGACGATTTTGAACTGCGCTTCCCGGACGAGCGTTTCTTCCACAACGATTTCGCTGGAGAGAAACACCGGCGCCGCCTTGTAGAACAGGCTGACCTGATAGGGTTTGTTTATGGCCGACCATACGCGCACTTTCTCCTCCAGGCTGATCTTCGCGGGCGACAGAATGACGGGGGCTTCTTCGGCCTCCAACCAGGTTTGCAGCCGATTCGGAAAAATCGCGTTTCCGTCGTTCACGATTTGGGCCGCCCGCCCGATGATCTTCTGTACGTCGTGCGCCTTTAGCCCCATCTGCGACGACCCGTTGATGAAGAGCATGTAGTACAGGCTGTAGGGTTTGGGCGGCCTTTTCAGGCGCGTTCTCCCCACCCTGATGGAGGTCGAGGCGATTTCGCCCTCCTCGCGGAGATCGTACAGGTAGAGCCCGAGGATGTAATCGACGTCCTGCTCCGCGGGCGACGACACCTCGATGTTGTTCGGTGACGGAATCGGCTCCGGGCACATCTTCTCGCGGAGCATTCGCACGATGTGCGCGCTGATATCAGAAATAATGGGATAATCGGCCAAAATTCTCTCCTTTATCTGTCGGCTTTGCCCGTCAGGCTGCGGCGGCGCCGAGCAGACGGCTCAACAGCTCCGCAACGCAGTTGCTGATCTTCTCGGAGACCAGCATCGAAAACGCCGTCCCCGGGATGGTTTCGCACCAAAGCCCGAAAGCGTCATAGGTGTGGTCGGTAGGCAGATACATCTCCCCGTCGTATGCCGCGGGATAAGTCATATACTCCGCATCGACCGCGGCCTTGCCCGTTACGATTTCGGCGGAATACACCGTGTAGAAGCGATAGCTTCCGCCGCGCGCCAGCGCGCCGCCGTTCAGATTCTCGTTCCACACGTAGCGCAGCTTCGCGTACTCCGCCACGGCGCGCGCGGGCATATACAGCGAAACGGAATCCCGCAGCGTACCGAAGAGCAGGGGACTGTCTGCGGCAAACATCTCATTCGCCTTAGCCCGCATAAGTCCGTTCAGCGATTCGTCGCCCAGATTCGCCGCGTATTCGTTGAGCGCCAGAATCAACACGGCGTTCTTTTCGTCGTCGTTCAGGCTCGCAACGTCCGCGCGGCCCGTGCCGCCCGTGACGTTCCCCGCGAGGTTCGCGCCGGTCGCGCCGGTCGCGCCGCCGGGTCTGCCCAATCCGCCCGCGCCGCCCGAAATCCCCGCGCCGGTCGTGCCGCCGCCGAGACCCGCTGCGCCGCCGCCGAGACCCGCCGCGCCGCCGAGCAAGCCTTCGTCGAAGAGCAGCGCGCCCGCGTTGTCGCCGCTGAAATACGCGTCGGCGACGGACAGGGCCTCATCCGAGGACAGACCCGCGGCCGTTGCGCGATTGTACGCGTCCCGGTTGTCCAGCATCAGCGTTTCGATTGCGCTGATCGCGTCGTCGTAAGAGGTATCGCCGTCAAGACCGCGCTTTTCGGCCATGCCGGCGTGCAGCTCCTCCAGCATCGGGAATACGGCGGCGTAGTTCGAGGACAAAAGCCCGCCCAGCGCGTTGACGTTTGCCGCGATATCGCTCGAACCGTCCCCCGACTCCATGCTCTGCTTTATGGACGATGTCAAATCCTGCGCCGCCTCTGCGGCGGCTGTGCCGCTGCCGGCCGGCATATCCGCGAGCTGCGCGTCGAGCGCCGCAATCTCGTCGCGGATCGCCTTTGCGGCAGCCAAATCGTTGCTGTCCAGCGCGGACAAGAGTTCCGTCTGCAAGCCGCTCTTCTCGGCCAGCAGCTTGTCCGTCGCATTGCCGCCGAGCCCCAGCTCGACGCTGCGCCGGAGCCGCGTCAAAAAGTCGATGTGCGCTTCGATCGACTCATCCGCGGCGGAGGAGAAAGCGTCGCGGGGTACGCCCAGCGTATAGCCCTCCGCTTCCGCGAGCCGGCCGTCGAGGAAAGCGAGGCCGGCCTCTCCGTCGAGCCGGAGAACGGCGGCGTTGAGAAAGGACTCCAGCTCGCTGCGGTATATCGTCAACTGATTGCGCGCTTTCTTTATGATGCCGTTCTTGAGCGCGGAAGCCGCGTTCTGCGCCTCTGCGGCCTTGTACTCCGCGTTGTCGCCGGCGAACAGCCCGCCCGTGTATTTCTGCGTCGCCGCCGGCAGCAGCCGGCTGTCGAGCAGGGCGTGCTCCCCGGTCCTGTTGACGACATTGCCGTCCCGTATGTTGTCGAAGCCGAGGATGTCCGCGACGTCGCCGTCGCAGGCGGCGTGGTTGTTCGCTTCGGCGTCGCCGATCAGCTTGAGGCACGCGTTATAGCGCGCTTCCGACAGCACGGTCACGCCCTTGTCGAGCATCTTCGCCCTGTACGCGTCAGCCGAAGCCGTCACGTTAGCAAGGCTGTCGCCGACGGCCCCTTGCAGGTTGGCGTCCGCGCTGCTGCCCGGCGTACCCTCGTCGTTCTCATCGTCCTCGTCCGGGGGGATGTCGACGACCGTTTGCAGCGCCGCCGCGAGGGATTCTAAGGCTGCGGACACGATATCGAAGACCTCCGCGCGCCGCTTCGCGTCGAGGGCGTCCATCACGCCGAGTACGGTCTCCATCTCGGCGGCGGCGCCGTCGTTCGCCGCGAGCACGTTGTAATAGGATTGCAGCGCGCCGAGGGAAACGTCTGTGGCGTTCGAGGAAGCCGTGCGCGTGTCGGTCCGGAAGAAAGCGGCGACCATCTCAATATACCTATCGCCCGCTTCGCTCCCCGCCTGCAGCTCGCGCATCGTGTCGTACTGCGTTTTCAGCGGAAACAGCTCCTCCATGGATTCCAGATCGTAGGGCGAATACAGATCAAATATGCTGACGGGCCTGTTCGTGCGCAGATCGTAGGTGATCCCGTCGGACCGCGTGTGGTGCGTGAGGAAAAGCGCGGCAATCACGTCGTTCGAGACGGGCATCCCGTCGTTCGTGATCTCTTCGAGGGTCCGCGCCGACGTGATGTCGAACCACACGCCGTTCGCAAGCTCGCTCTTGTAGTAGATGTTGCCCTGACCCGACGCGTCGGCGGAGTTCTGCGCCGTGCTGTAGAGCGTATCCGTCATCGCGCTGAGGTGAATCAGATGCGTGCCGACGATCAGCGTTGAATTTTCTATGCCGCTCGGGTCTATATGCACAGCCGTGCTCTCGTCCCAGACGGCGCTCGACAGCAGGACACCCATTGCCGTCAGGCCCAAGACGAGCGGAATCGCTATGATTGCTGTTCTGACAGATTTCGACACTGTCCTCTCCTTTCGCGCGTCTACTGCTCGGGGACGCACAGGCTCATCGTGCTCGGTTCGAATCGCGCCGTGTAGAGCGGCCTGCGCGCGCTGTCAAACAGCTCCGCGCGCACATCGGTGATGCCGAGCGACAAAAGCGACAGGTACTTAAACGGCTGAGAGATCGGAATGAGGTCATCTTTCAGCAGCGCCCCGCCGTCCGCGGACAGCCGGTAAAACGCGGCCGACTCCCGCTCGTTCATCGCAAGCGTAATCGCAACCGTGCCGGTCGCCCTGCTGATGTCGACCGCGTAGCTGCCCACAACCCGGTCCTGCGCGCTTTCAGCCACGGCGCCGTGCAGCTCCAGCACGTCGCTCGGCGTCGTGGTGTCGATCTCGCATTCGTCGACGTATTCATCCCCATTGTACAGTCTGACCGTCAAGCGGTTGTCCGCGCCGTAATCGAGCGTGAGATGCCGCAGTTCTTTCTCGACAGGCGTGCGCTCGCCGATTCGCACGCCGTCGTACCAAATCTCGAAAGCGTCAATTTCGGGTTCGTAGTCCTCCGGGATCTGCACCCCAAAGGCGAACACCTTGTCGGCCACGTCCGCGTAGATGTGATAGGTGGCTTTGTCCGCGCGGCTGATCCCGCTCATGCCCGCGTCGGTTTCCAGCCCCGCCCCGACGAGGAGCTTCGAAACGGCGCCGCAGGTCAGCCTGTCAAAATCGAAGAGCAGTTCGTTGTACGCCGCAAGCGCTTCGACCGCCTCCGTCTGCAAATCCTGATAATCCGCCTGTTTGTCCGCGACCTCCGTGAAATCCGCCTTGCCGAGCTTGTTCAACTCCACCAGACGGTTCAGCGCCGTCTTCGCTTCCGCCACGGAAGCGATGAGCGCGTCTGCGGCGTTCTTCGCCGTCACGAGCGCCTCATAGGAGGATGCGACCTCCTTGCGAAGATCCCGCTCCGCCGTTTCCCTGTCCTTGCGCGCCGAGAGATAGTCGAGCGCGGCGGTGTAGAGCGCGTAGATCTCGTCCTCGATGTAGCGCGTGCCGTCCACGGCGCCCTTGAACCATTCGCGCGAGAAAGAGAAGAACAGGATGCGCTTCTTTCCGGCCCAGGGGCTGTCGAGGTTCACGGTCATGCTGTCGTAAGCCGCCCTGAAAGACCCCGTGTCGATGTCGTTGCCGTTGCGCGCCTGATTCAGGTAGGGCGAAATCGCGTTCACCTTGCCGCCGTACTGCCTGCGGAACAGGTTTTCGTAGCTGTCCAGATTGATGCGCGCCACGGACTCGTCCATGCGCGCGGCATAGTAGATGTGGTCGTTTTGCAGCGTGAAAGCGAGCAGCGACGCCAGTTGTTCGCGCGTGATGTTCGCCGTCTTCAGCGGGTTCATGAACACGTAGCCCGTCGTAACGTCGAGCTTAATCAGATCGGTAAGATCTTTCTTGTCGGTTTCAAAGCTGCGCATGGCGAGCGACAGCGACGCGCGCAGCGCTTCGACGGATTTTGCGAGACGATCCACGTCTGCTTTCTTGGCCTTGCCGAGAATCAGCCGCGCCTCGTTGCGGCGCAAATCCGTTTCGGCGGCGGCAAGCTTGGCCTCGACGAAAGAGACGGTTTCCTGCCCGACGTAAACCCTTGTAAAAAGCTTGGCAATCTTGCGTTTGGCCTCATAGACCAAATCGGCCTTTTCGTGATTGAGCGTGGTAATCTCGATCTGGAGCGTGAGCGGCTTCACCGTGAGGTCGTAATCCAGCGTGAGGTCAAACGGCTCCGGGAACTTGAACTTGAGCAGCGGCGTCCAGCGAAAGGTGGACAGGTTCTTCGCCTTGGCGCGCGCGCCCGCAACCGCCTCGGTATACTTGATGCCTTTCAGCACGATTTCGCTGTTCTTCTTGCGGATGGCGTTGTCGGCGGCCACGCCGAGGTTTTGCGCCTGCTCCAGAACGAAGATCTTCGGCGCCGAGGCCGCGGCTGCCCGCGCGGGAAAGAAAGCGGTCGGGAGCAGGGCAGCGCAGAGCGCGACACAGAGCGCTGCCGTGCAAAACCGTTTTTTCACCTTGCTTCCCCCTTTCCTTTCACTCGCGGTTTTATTCCGCACTGTACATGAAAAAGTCCGTCGAAGTGCTGTTCTCGCAGTAAAACGTATAGGCAAAGCCGTCGTTTTCAAAGACGTATATGTACATTTGGCGATTCTCGTCGTAAGCGCTCACCGTGTAAGCGTCTTCGAAATCCCGCTGCAACTCCATATCCACGGGTTCAAGGCCCGTCCCCTCGCACAGGTTGGCGGCCACGGCGTCGGGCAGCGTCAGCCAGGTTTCGCCGAAGTAGGTCGGCTCGCCGAGCGCGGCGGCGACATCGTCCGTCGACTGCAAGTCCTTGCCGCCGAGCGTGATGGAATCGGAGAGCACGTAGACCCGCTCTATCCGCCATTCCTCGTCCACCGAGTCCGCGCCGCTGCGCGCCGCATACACCGCGCCGATCTCGCGCAGGTCCGCGCAGTACAGGTCGTCGGCGGTGTATATGATGCTTCGGCCCGTGTACATCTCCGCCGCTTCGGGCGCGGTCTTGCCGACAAATTCTTCGTATACGATGCGGTCCTTCCGCAGCCGGCCCGAAAAGATGGGGTTGCCGCTCGCGTTGTAGAGAGCGCCCTCGCCCTGCCGGGTGCCGTTGACGTATTCACCCGCGTATTCCAAGACGCCCCCCTGCCGGAAGTACGAACCCGAGCCGTTGTACAGATTGCGGGAAAAGGAACCCCTGTACTGCACGGCGCCGCTCGGATAGTAGATTTCTCCCTGCCCCTCGTACATGCTGTCCTTGAACGTCCCCGCGTACATCAGCGCGCCCTGCTCGTCGAAGAGCTTGCCCTCCCCGTTGGCGCGCCCGTCGCTGACCGCGCCCACATAGGCTTCCCGCCTGTTCGCGTCTAAGATGCGCGCGTCGCCCTTGTAGAATTTCAGCGCGAAAGAGCGGTAGGAATAGCTCGGCGTCGCGTCGGAGGACACGCCGAGGCGCGGGGTCAGGGGAGACACGGCGAACACGTACCACAGGCTCACGACGCCCAATATCACGACGAGCGCGAAAGCCAGACGCTTGCTGACGAGCCAGTTCAAAACGGAATAATAGTCCCGCTTGTGCCGAGGCCGCACGTCGAGCAGGCGAACGAAGAAGCTGCGCACCAAGGTGATGCCGCGCGTCGACCAAAACGTGGGATTGAGCAGAAGCCGCAGCTTCGTCCAGATCGCCGCCGCGCGCGCGCGCATGGCGCCAAACAGCACATTCCACAAATTCATAAGAGGCCGCCCCTCCTTTCCGACGTATCAGTCCGCCCCGAAGATGCTGTAATTGATCGTCGAAAAATCCGTCTTGTTGAACAGGCGTTCACAGGCGAAAATATACCACTTCGCGACGCCGTCATCGGGACAGTTTTTGAAGACCTCCGAAAATATGTTGCGCGCGAGGTAGAAGTCGTTCTTGTAGTAGAGCCGTATGGCCTCCTGAAACCGCGCGTTCGACTGCTTTCGCAGCGACTTCGCGCTTTCCCGGTATACGTCAAGCACTTCGTACAGCTTGATGCTGTGCTGCTCGTCCGAGGAGCTTATATAGCCTATGTAGCGCGTGGACACGGTGTCCGCAAGGGTCTCTTCGCAGCGTTCCGTGACGAGGAGCTTGACGCCGAGCGTCGAAAGCCGCACCGAATACTTGGAGAGCAGTCCCAGCTCATAGGACGACAGGAACGTGATGCCGCGCGCGTCGCGGCCCGTCACGCCGTATTCGTAGCCCGTCCGGTGCAGGATCAGCAGAAATTCCGGCCTCGGCACACCCTCCGGCGCCGGGACCGCTTCGGTCGCGAGCCGTATGCCCATGCGCACGCCGTCGGCGGCGCCGCCGCGAAAGAGCAGGGTGAAGCCCGTCAGCGAAAAACCCGGCCGCAGGAACACGGCGCTGCCGTCCGCCGCCGCGTAGATGCTGTGAAAGGCGGCGAACACGAAATCCAGAAAGCGGCGCTGGTTCGTGCCGAAGCGCTTAGGGCCTTTCAGCACGGTCGTGACTAAGCCGAAATCGCCCTCGCCGCACGCGACGTCGCCGTATTCGATCTCCATCAGATTTGCGCGGTCCAACATGCGGTCGAGGTCCTGCGGCATGAAGCGCCGGTAATTCTTTATCGCGACGGACATCTCGTATTCGCGGATCGAGAGGGACATGCAGACCTCCTGCACGGCCTTTTGGATGTTCCCGATCTCGCCGAAAGCGAAGCGCGTCTTTTCATCCCAGACGCCCCGCGCCGCGATTTCGCTCATCTGCTTGGGTACGCGCAGCAGGGGCCACATCCACGCCGCGGTCAGGCAGACGCACAGCAGCAGGGCGCCGAGGCCCGGCAGCGCGCAGACGCGCAGCAGCGAGAAAAACGCGCGCGCAAGGGCGTATTCCATATGCGCGGCGTCCGCGGAGAGCAGGAGCAGCAGCGAAGAATCCCCGGAGGCGAAAAAGGGCGCCGCCGCGAACAGCGTCGCGCGGCCCCGCGCGCGACCGAAGTCGGACTGCGGCTCGCCCGCATCCGCGGCCGCTTTCGCGAGCGCCGCGACCTCCGGGCCGAAGCCCGCCGCCGCGGGAAGTCCCGTCGGCAGATCGACGGAGGACGCGACCGTAAGCGCGTCGCCGTGCGATGCAAGCAGGGTTTCGGAATAATCCGCGAGCCGCGCCCGCAGCACGTCGGAGGCCGGCGAAAAGGTCGAATCGAGCGCGCCGCCGAGTTCCTCGGCGCGCAGGGCCGCAAGGAAAGCGGCATCCTGCGGCGCGCCGCCGACGAGCTTGTCCCGCTCGACGAAGTAACCCGTACCCACGGCGACGGAAACGATGAGCAGCACGAGGCAGCATTGCAGCGAGAGAAGCCGCAGAAAGAGCGTCCGCGCGAGAATGCAGGCGCCTAAGCAAAGCAGGAAGAAGAAAGCCGCGAGAACGCAGACGCCCTCGGGCGTTCCGATCCTGTACAGGGCGAAGCGCAGGTTGCTCGCCGGATTGAAAGCGAAGTGGAACGGCTCGCCGTAATCGACCCCGTCGTAGGCGATCAGGGCGCTCCGGCCGCCGGCCGTCGAAACGAGGACAGTGAAGCGCAGATTGTCGGGCGACGCGCCCGCGAGGACGTAGGGGGTCCCGGCCGGCAGATCCTTGCGATAGGACGCGCCCTCTTTTTCCGAATAGACCGTATTCGAGGCGACGTCCGCGAAGAACAGCCCGTCGTTCTCGTAGGAAAGGCCCGTCGGCATACCGTCCGCAAACACCGCGCGCGCGCCGCCGGCCGAAAGGGCGCTTACGTTCCCCGCAGAGGTGCTGCAGTACAGCCGGCGTCCGTCGGTGACGGCGGACAGGATGAGCGCGTCGTCCGGGGCCGCTGCGGTCAGCAGCAGGTTCGGTTCGCCGCCCGTGAAACCCGCGCCCTTTTCGTCCTCCTCGTCCTGCGCATAGGGCAGGATGTAGGCGGAGGCACTGCTGCCGTCTGCGGCGCGGAGCGTCAGATAGAGGTTCTCCCGGTCGGAGCTGAGGCGGGCGGGCAGGGAAGCGGAAAGCGCCATGCGCGGGAATACGGTGTCTACGGCGCCCGTAAGCGCGTCCATCCGGCGGATGTCCCGCTTGTCCGCGCGCGCGGAACCCTCTTCGCTCAGATCGCGAACGAACCAGATGCCGCCGTCCTGCCAGAGGAGGTCCGCGATGACCGCGCGGCGGTCGCCCGTGCCGGCTTCACGGTGTACGCTGCGGATCTCGCCCGCCGCGTTCGTCCCGACGATATAAGCGCCGTCCGCTCTGTTCACCGCAAAATAGTACGCGCTCCCGTCAGGCGCGGCCGCTATGCGCGGTTCAACCCCGTCAAGCGAGGGCGCCGTCCACGGATTGAACAGAATCAGGGCGACGAACAAAACGAAGATCGCGACCGTAAAGCCGATCATTCTGCGCATATTCGCTTCCTCCCTCCATTCTCGTCCGCATCCTTTTCCGAAACGTCGGCGACGCGCCGCCGGTCAGCGCAAGGAGCGCAAGCCTATTACGTCAAAGCACCTTTCAAAGATGCGAAGTATCGGTACATTCCCAAAGATCAGTTGCGAGAGCAGCACGATGACCGCAAAGATCGCGGCGATCACGCAGAGCACAAGCATAAGGGAGAACAGCCTGTCCTTGTTGTGCCGCCAAAGGTCCGCCATGTATGCCTTAAACTTCCTTTTCTTCGGAAGCTCCGTCACCTTGATGTCTCGGTACAGCTCCGGCAGGCTGCGAAAAGCGCTCTTCAAAAGCTTCTTGCGCATCAGCTCGGCGCTCTTCAGATGCCCCTTTGTCGGCAGCAGCGACAGCATGAGTTCGACGCATCTGCGCGCGCAGACCGACTCGTCGTCCGCGTCGGAAAGCTGCGACAAATCGTAGTACGGCGTGAAGAAAATCGCTCCGTCCTTTTCCAAATGCACGTTGTCCGGCGCAAGGGACAGGGACAGCAGGGGAAAAGGAATCGGGGAGGAAAGGCATTCCAGCACCAGATTGACGCATACGGACTCCCAAGCCGCAGACGAGCCGATCTGCCCGGGCGCGAACAGGCCGATCCGCCGTTCCTCGCGATAGTCGAACAGATAGCACAGCAGCTCGTTCTGCGTGAAGCACGCGACATAGGGTGAAACGCCCTCCGACAATATGCGTTCCGAATGCTCAAAGATCGCGATCAAACGCCTCGCGAGCGTCCGGTCCTTGACCCTCAAAAGCACGTAATGCGCGCCGATGGGCGACTGCAGATCCCTGCATATCGAAACGCCGTTTTTCGGCCCGTCGAATACCTCCCGCACAGGCTCCAAAACCATATCGCCGGCGTAAAAAATCATACATTCCCTCCGCGGTATCTTCGCCTGAAGACGTTTACGCGCTCGTTTCGCCCCCGTCCTCCTTGAACGGATCCCGCTTGACGACCGCATACGCATACGTGCCGATCATCGGCATGTCCGCGCAGGAGATCCGAATCTCGTAGACGCCCTCTTTCGACGGCGCGGTATACACGCCGTCGGCGCTGATCTCGCCCGAATTTCGTTCCGTAAGCTCGTAGGTGAGCGTACACGGCTCCATATTCTTGAAGCTGACGGCGAAGTAATGGGTCTCCCGCATACCGAGCACGATTGTCGGCGTCAGCGCCGATATGCTGAGGCCCGCCGTATTCCGCGGGAGCAGCCTGTCCCCGCCGACGGGCAGCTTCACGGCCACCCACCGCAGGGAGATCACGGCGTAGTTCGTCGGCTTGGTGAGCGCGGCGGCTATGATGAAACTGCCCCGCTCCGCGTAGACCTTGACCGCGGTCGTCGCGTAGGCCACCTGCGGGTTCTCCCGCTCGAACAGATCGGGATCGCCGTAAATCGTATGCCTTTCCGCAGAGGCGTTGCGGCCCTCCTCCGCGATGTATTCAAATCCGACGTCCACGTAGATGTTGCCCTCGCCGAGTCCGTGCATGATCTCGTCCGAAAGGAAGATTTCGCCCTTGCGCGGATTGGCGCCGAGCGGAATCTCGCACAGGCCCGTGGCGTACAGCGGTTCGCGAAAGACCGCCCCCGCGAAGTCCGGAGCCGCGGGCGTCTCGCCGTCGCTGCGCGCGGGCGTCTGCGCGCGCTCAAAATAGGACGCGTACTCGCGGCGCATCGACTCAGAGGCCATCGTGCGGATATAGACGCGGCGATCCTCGATTCGATCCACGATGTAATCCGTCTTGCTCCTCTGCAGGGAAAGCTCCGCGAGGCAGACCATGTTCGCATTCCCCGCGTCAAGCGCCGTTTCGAGGTTCACGCGTCCGACCTCGCGTCCGATCAGCTCATACAGCGGGATGTCTGTGACGTTCACCTTGAGCATCAGATCGCCGTCCGCTTGCTTGACCTCCCCGTCCGTTTTGACGCGGATCGAAGCGGCCTTGGCTAAGAGAAAGGACTCGGGCGCGGGTTCGTTCCGCGCGTCGAGGAAGAAATCGAAGCGTAAGCTCCGGCCCTGATCGGGCAGGATGTCGTCAAATTTGATGTGCAGCTCGTGATCGCCGTTCTCGCCCGTGAAAGCGGGCGTGTGAATCGTGCAGTCGACAGAGAGTCTTTTGGGAATCTCCGAAAGCCTCTTGACGAAGACGGAGGCCCTGACGCGTTCGCCGCAGCTCACGTTGCCGGGTATGGCGACCTCCACCGTGTAGTCGCTGTCCGCGTACAGCGTGGACTTGCTCAAAAACTCGGTGTCGGGCCGCATGTCGGGCGGCGCCTGCTCCGTCAGGAACAGTTCCCAGCCCTCCCGCACGCGGTTCATCTCGTACTCGGCATCCGAATGCTCTTTCCGCGCGATGGAGTAGGTGGGATGGATGGCTTCCTCGCGGTAGCGCAGCATCAGCATCGCGCGATCCCCCGTAATCGATTCAAAGCCCTCCAGGGTGGACAGCTTCCGGATCACCGTGCTTTCCACGACGATCTCCCGTCCCGAGTCGTCGATTGCCATGCCGGATTCCACGATCACGGACAGATCGTCGAGGTTGTAAACGCCGAGACCGCGGACAACGCCGTGGCCGAACATCATGCTGTTCAAAAAGCGCCGTTTGTTGTTCAGGTAGCTCTGCTCCGCGAGGAAATCAGAGGATGTCAGCAGCTTCCCCACGTAGAAACGGTTTCTTTCAAAAGGCAGCAATTGCTCGTTTTCCATCTTCGCCTCCATTGCAGCTTTTCGACTGCCGTTAACGCTGTATTTATTATGTTACAAGGTACTAGTATTATATTTGAAAAAGTTACAAAAAACAAGTGAATTATTACACATATATCGATTCGCATATATCGATTCAAGAGTTGTTTGTGAGTTGTTGCGCTGTTCAGGGGTTGTCAAGGCTGAAAATACCACATGCCGGCAAGTTTCTTTTTCGGCGCGCCCGGCGCAAAATCCCAGCGCTTTTCCGCGGCGGGCCGCGGCAGCCGGTTCAGCCGGTTCGTCCAAGCCGGTTCGTCCGGATCGTTTGCCGGATTGACGCGGGGCGCGAAATGCGGTAAAATGGTACTATCCCAATACCCCCATTTGTCCCCCCTGTTTCTGTATTGTTGCTTTGTATCAGCACATGAAAGGGAGAGGTACACGAATGGAACGTATTGAGAAGAAGAAACAAAAATGCTCCGTGCGCGACGCCAAGCGGCTCGCGCTGTTCGCGGTGCTGCTTTGCCTTTTGGCGAGCCTGATCGGCTGCGGCGCCAAGGAAGAGCCTAAGGAGGATGCGGGCGAAAGCACCTCCGCCGCGGATTTTGCCGACGATGCGGAAAGCCCCGCAGCCGAAGCGCCCGTTGCGGGCGATTCCGCGCCGGGCCTGCGCTTGGCGCCCGAGGAGTTCCCGCACGTGGACGGTTCCACGCTGACAATCCCCTTCTCGGAAGCCATGGCC
This sequence comes from Eubacteriales Family XIII. Incertae Sedis bacterium, assembly GCA_031283865.1. Lineage (GTDB taxonomy): Bacteria > Bacillota > Clostridia > Peptostreptococcales > Anaerovoracaceae > JAITLA01. Next base: position 1,064 of record JAITAX010000109.1, on the reverse strand, counting down.
GCGACGGTCATGGGCCTGCCCTTGGAGGAAGCCCGTCTTTACGTCCTGCACAGCAAGGCGCAGGACGCCTACGCGAACCTGATTACCGGCCGGGCGGACATCATCTTCGCGCTGCCGCCGACCGAGGCGGAATTGGCGTATGCGAAAGAGCAGGAGGTTCAACTCAGGCTTACGCCCATACTGCACAGCACGCTCACTTTCTTCGTGAACGCGAAGAACCCCGTGGACAGCGTAAGGCTTGACGACATCGTGGGTATTTATTCCGACAAGATAAAGAACTGGAAAGACCTCGGCGGCGGTGACGCCGGGATACGCGCCTACCAACGTCCCGAAAACTCGGGCAGCCAGAGGGGTATGCTCGCGTTTGTCATGAAAGAAACGCCGATTGCGCCCGTGCCCGCAGAGATGATCTACGCGGGTCCGGAGGACATCATCAATGCGGTGGCCTCCTTTCAAAACGCGGAGTTTGCCATCGGCTATTCCTACTACTACCACGCGATGGACGCGCAGAGCGACGGCTAGATCAAATACCTGAAGATAGACGGCGTCGCGCCCGACGAGAAGAGCGTCGCGGACGGCAGCTATCCGCTCGCGTCCACGATCTATATGGCGCTCAGGCAGGATGAGCCGGCGGACAGCGCGGCTTCGCGGCTGGCCGAATGGGCGCTGGGTGAAGAGGGCAAGAAGCTTGCGGAAAGGGAGGGATATGTTCCTATAGAGTAGGGTTTGCGCGTCGCGCGCGTCGCTTCGCTTTGCTTGGGGCGCGGCAAGGACGGGGCGCGGCGATCAGTCCGCGCCGTCCCGCTCCGGCGCCTGTTTTGCGTCCTCGCTCTGCTTTGGCGCCTCCGGCGCTGCCGCTTCCTTGCCTCGGCCCGCGTCGCCCGGCTTCCCGAGGCGCTTTCCGCACGGCCATTCGCCCCGCTTCTCGGCGCGCGAACGCAGCCTTTTCACGATGAAGAAGACCGCGAGCGCGATGACGGCGATGAGCACGATTACGGGCAGGAAGATGACCGCGAATTTGAAGAGTTCCATGAAGAACGCGGCGACGCCGCGCAGGGTGCCGA
>JAITAX010000051.1 GCA_031283865.1 Eubacteriales Family XIII. Incertae Sedis bacterium | reverse complement strand
CTTGCTCGTTTTCATCTTTTTTTTCTTCTCCGCGGCCTCGTCGCCCTTTTCTCCCGCGTCGCTTTCCTCCTTGTCACCCGACGCACTTTGGCGCAGCTTCTCCGCCACCTCGGCGTTTTCTATGATGCCTGTTACAAAATTGACGTTGTCAAGCGCCTCGTACATGTCGTCCGCGCTCTTGAAGCGGTTGATCTGATACTTCTCGACGGCTTTCATCACGATCTGTTCAAGACCCGGCGGCACGCCCGAGGCGAGCTGCGACGGCGGCGTCGGCTTGTCGTTCATGTGCATTACGGCGACGGCGACGGGGTTTTCCGCATCGAAAGGCACCTTGCCCGTAAGCATCTCGTACAGGACGATGCCGAGGGAATAGATATCCGATTTTTCGTCCACGTAGCCGCCCCGCGCCTGTTCCGGCGAAAAATAGTGAACCGAACCCATGATGCCCTCGCCGCCGCCCTTGACGAGGGTGGTGTCCGTGACGGCCCGCGCGATACCGAAATCCGTGATCTTCGCGCTTCCGTCGGGCATGATGAGGATGTTGTGCGGTTTGACGTCCCTGTGTATGATGTTGTTGCGATGCGCCATGCTCAGGGCGGAGGCGATCTGCTTCGCTATGCTGATCGCCCGCCTGTAGTCGAGGGGCGCCTCGGCGTCGATCAAATCACTCAGGGTTTGGCCCTCGACGAGTTCCATGACGATGTAATGGATGTTCTCTTCCTTGCCGACATCGTACACGTTGACGATGTTTGGATGATTCAGGCGGGCGGCCGCCTGCGACTCCCGGCGAAAGCTGTCCACGAAAGCAAAATCTTTCGTATACTCGGGCCGCAGCACCTTGATGGCCACAAAGCGGTTCAGCAGACGGTCGCGGCCCTTGTAGACCACGGCCATGCCGCCGTCGCCGATCTTCTCTATGATTTCATATCTGCCGCCAAGTGCTCGTTCGCTCATGTGCTCCCGTTCCTTCCCCAAGCGTTATATCTCAACGCAGACGACCGTGATATTGTCCGAACCGCCGTTCGCGTTGGCGCCGTTTACAAGCATCCTGCATGTATCGTTCAGGTTCTCGCCGCGCGAAACGATGCGGCGGATGTCGTCGTCGGAAAGCTCGCCGCAGAGCCCGTCCGTGCATAGGACGATGCGATCCCCGGCCAGCAGATCCGTTATGAAAAAATCCGGCGTTACGCTGATTTCGGCGCCCAGAGCGCGTGTGATCTCGTTCCGGCGCGGATGAACGCGCGCCTGTTCCTCAGTCAGTTCGCCCCGCTCAACCATGTCGTTCACGACGCTGTGATCCACCGTAATGCGGCTGATCTCTTCCGCGCGCACGATATAGGCCCGGCTGTCGCCGACGTTGACGACGAAGAGCTTGCCTTGCAAGACGTGCGCGAGCACCGCCGTCGTCGCCATGCCGCGATTCTCGGGATTCGTCAGCGACAAAGCGCAGATCTCCGCGTTGACTTCGCGAAAGCAGCGCAGGAAATACTCCATCAGGGCCGCGGCCGGGTGCTCCGCGCGGTGCGCCGCCTCAAGGGGGTTTCGCTCCAGAAAGGCTTCCACGCCGTAAACGGCCTTTCGGCTGGCAAGCTCGCCGGAATTGTGTCCGCCGACGCCGTCCGCCACAAGGTATATGTCGTATCTCGGAAGCACGAGCAGCGCGTCCTCATTGCCTGTGCGCCGCCTGCCGGCATCCGTTCTGAATCCCATTTTAGACATTTTTCACCACACTATTCCTTTTTGTTCCGCCTTTGCGCGCGGCACGGCTCGCGCGGTAGGTCACGCGTCCGGAAAGGCGTCGTTCCGCTGCAGCTTGCAGACGAAAAATCCGTCCGTCCTATCGATATGCGGCATGAGTTCCAACAGGTCCACGCGTTTGAAATCCCGATGCGATTTCAGGAAATGCGCGACCACGCCCTGATTTTCCTGCTTTGAGATGGAGCAGGTGGCGTAGATTAGAAAGCCGCCCGGCTTCACGTAGTTCGAGGAAGCCTCCAGTATGTCCGCCTGCTTCTTTGTGATGGAGGCAAGCTCGTCGCTGTTCTCCTTGTACTTGATCTCGGGTTTGCGCCTGACAACGCCAAGCCCCATGCAGGGGACGTCCGCGAGCACGCGATCCGCCTTGCCGATCAGCGCCGACCGGACGCGCGTAGCGTCCCACATGTCTGTTTCGACGATTCTGATGCCGAGGCGCTTCGCGTCCTGCTCTATCTGCGACAGCTTTCGCTTGTATATGTCCCAGGCGCAGATCTTGCCCCGATCCCCCATGCGCTCCGCCATGGCGAAAGTCTTGCCGCCCGGCGCCGCGCACACATCGAGAATCAGCTCGCCGGGCTGCGGATCGACGACTTCCACGGCGATTTGCGAACTCTCCTCCTGCACGGAGAACAGCCCGTTTTTGAACAGGCGTCCGCCCAGGAGATTGGCGCCGCTGACAAGCATACCCTGCGGCGCCCGCTCGGAGAGCCGCGCTTCGTAGCCCCGCGCGCGGAGACGTGCCAGCAGATCCTCGCGCGTCGTTTTGAGGCGATTGACGCGAATGGCGAACTCCGGCGTCTCGTTTCCCGCCGCGAGCAAAGCCTCCGCGCCCTCGGAACCGTAGCTGTCGACCCACAGCTTTACGATCCACTCCGCATAGGAGTATTTGACGGAAAGATATTTGACCTCATCGTCCGCGCGCGCGGGCAGGGTCACGTAGTCCTTATCGCGAATATACTGGCGCAGGACGCCGTTTATAAAGCCCTCGTGTCCCGGCGAAAAGCGCTTCGCCAGCTCTGTGCTTTCGTCGACGGCCGCGTATTCCGGAACGGAGTTCATGAACAGCAGTTGGTAGAGTCCCATGCGCAAAATGACGAGATCGCAGGACTTCAGCTTATCCAAGGGCGTCCGTATGAAGTTCCCGAGTATGTAGTCGAGATAGATCTTGTTCTTCACAACCCCGTATGTCAACTCCCGCACGAAAGCGGGCACGTCGGGGCGGCCCTTGTTGATATGGTTCTTCAACGCGATATTTGAATAGGCCATATTGTTTTCCACGTCGAGCAGCGTATAGTAAGCCGATTTTCTGTTTTTATCCATTTTTGCCTCTCCTTTTATGTTAAGACGACGCCGATCTCGATTTTGTTGCCTCGCAGATACTCGACCGCGCGCACGGGGCGCTTGCCCGGCGCCTGCAACACGGTGATGCGCACGGCGCCGCCGCCCGCGGCGACCGATATGCCCGCATCGGAAACCGCGACCACGGTTCCGGCGGGGCGGGGGGAGGACAGGGGCGCGGGGACCGCTTCCCACAGCTTCAGCGCCTTATCCCCATATCGCGCAAAAGCCGCCGGATGCGGGTTCATGCCGCGGATCAGGCGGCAGATCGCGTGCGGATCCTTTGAAAAGTCCACGTGCGCCTCCTCTTTCCGTATCATGGGCGCGTAGCAGGCCCTGCTTTCATCCTGCGGCCGGCGCGGTGCGCGGCCCGCCTCTATGTCGGGCAACATGCCGAGCAGCAGCGCCGCGCCCATTTGCGAAAGCTCCTCGAACAAGTCCCCCGAGGTCTTCTCGCCGACCTCCGTATTCTCGGCGGCCATGATGTCGCCCGCGTCCAAGGCCTCCGCCATGTACATGAGCGTCACGCCGGTCTCGCGCGCGCCGTCGATCACGGCCCGCTGTATGGGCGCGGCGCCTCGGTAGGCGGGCAGCAGGGAGGCGTGGATGTTCACGCAGCCGAGGCGCGGCAAGTCCAGCACTTCTTTCGGCAGCATCCCGCCGTAGGCCGCGACGATAATCAGATCGGGCGCAGCCGCCTTGAGGCTTTCCCAAAACGCCGCGTCGCCCCGCAGCTTCTCCGGCTGCAACACGGGGATGCCGCGCGCAATCGACAAATCTTTCACAGGCGTGCTCTGCAATTTTTTACCCCTGTCCCTGCGCCGGTCCGGCTGCGTCACCGTCATCACGGGCGCATGTCCGCTCTCGCACAAGGCCCGCAGCGGGGGGACCGCAAACGCGGGGGTTCCCATGTATACGATTCTCACAATATATTTCTCGCGCCGGCGCGGGCGAAAGGACGATGCTGCGCCTACTGCGTCTCCTCTTCCTCGATGGGCCTTACGGAGGAGGCCCTGTCCACGAACAGTATGCCGTCCAGATGATCCAGCTCATGGCAAAGGGCCTTTGCGAGCAGGTCCTCCCCCTCTATCGTGAAAGGCTCGCCGCGCCTGTCCAGAGCCTCCACCTTTACGCGCGTGGGCCGCGTGACCGTGCCGACCATGCCCGGAATGCTGAGGCAGGCTTCGTCCTCTTCTTTCGCCCCCTCCGCTTCCACGATTCGCGGGTTAATCAGCTCGACCTTGACGCCGCCCTCTTCCTCGCCCGCGCCCGTAACTATGACGGCGACACGCCGCAGCACGCCCACCTGCGGCGCCGCCAAGCCGACGCCGTTGTTCTCTTCGAGCGTTTCCCACAGATCGTCCAGCAGCGTCTGTATCCTCTCGTTGACCTCCGCGACGTCCTTTGCTTTCTTTCTGAGGACATCATCGCCCTCCACCACGATTTTTCTGAGCGCCATGACCTTCCTTTCATTATCGAAACAAGCGCGTCCGCGCATCGGACGAACGGTGCGCTCTTTTATAGATAGCTGTATGGGTTCACGTCCACGAATATGCTGTATTTCCCGCTGTCCTTGCCGACGGCGAGGGTCCGCTTCCGCTGCGCCAGAAACAGCTCGAACGCCTCTCGGTCGCGCGGCGGCACTTTCGCGTAGATCAGACGGCGAAACAGATCGCCGGCTTTGTATATGCGCGCCTCACCGGGGCCGAGTATGCGCCTCTGCGAAACCGCGTCCGCGCGCGCCCGCAAAAGCCCCGCCAATTCGTCCGCCGCCGCCGCGCAGACCGCCTCATCCTGCGAGCTGACCGCAATCTGCACGAGATCGCCGAAAGGGGGATAGTCCATCGCTTTCCGCAGCAGCAGTTCCGTGCCGTAAAAGCCGGCGTAATCGTTCTCCGCCGCCGCGCAGATCGCGTAGTGGTCGGGCTTGTACGACTGTATGATGACCCTGCCCGTTTCGACGCCGCGGCCGGCGCGGCCCGCCGCCTGCGTGATTAACTGGAACGAGCGTTCGGCGGAGCGAAAATCCGGCACGTTCAGGCTCACGTCGGCGGAGACGATGCCGACAAGGCCCACATTGTCGAAGTCGAGCCCCTTGGCTACAAGCTGCGTCCCGACCAAAATCTGCGTCTTGCCCTTGTGAAAGCGCGCGAGCAAGCCGGCGGCGCTGCCTTTCTTCCTCGCCGTATCGAAATCAAGGCGCTCGACGCGGGCGGCGGGGAAGAGTTCGCGCGCGAGTTCCTCCACCTTTTCCGTGCCCGTTCCGAAGAAGCGCAGGTACGCGCTGCCGCAATCCGGACAGGCCGGCGGCAGCGCGCGGCGCGCCCCGCAGAGATGGCATTGCGCCTCGTCTTCCGCCTTGTGGTAGGTCATGGATATGCCGCAATCCTCGCACTGCATCACATAGCCGCAGCTCCTGCAGGAAACGAAAGTCGAATAACCCCTGCGATTCAAAAACAGGATGGCCTGCTTGCCTGCGGCCAGCGTTTCGTCCAGCGCCCGATAGAGCGCAAGGCTGAAAATGGATTTATTTCCGTTTTTCAATTCCTCGCGCATATCCACGATCTGCACGCGCGGCAACGGCGTCTTGTTGTGCCGTTCGCACAGGCGCAAGCGCTCATAGAGACGCTTCTCGACGCGGTAGCTTGAAACGAGCGAGGGCGTTGCGCTGCCGAGAAGAACGGTCGCGCCGGTCTGTATCGCGCGCTTGACGGACACCTCAATGGCATCGTATTTCGGCGACATATCCGATTTGTAGGTCCCCTCGTGCTCCTCGTCAACGACGATAAGCCCTATATCGCCCGCAGGGGCAAACACGGCGGAACGCGCGCCGATGACGATGCGCGCCTCTCCGTTCTTAATGCGCATCCACTCGTCGTAGCGCTCGCCGGCGGACAGCTTGCTGTGCAGGGCGGCGATGCGCTCACGACCGAAGCGGGCGACAAAGCGGCCGATGGTCTGCGGCGTCAGGGAGATCTCGGGAACGAGGACGATCACGGTGCGGCCCCGCTCGAGCGTCCGTTCAGCCGCCCGCAGATAGATCTCCGTCTTTCCGCTGCCCGTGACGCCGTGGATGAGGAACGTCCTGTAACCGCCGCCGTCGATCTGCGGCAGGATCCGGTCCAGCACCGCAGCCTGCTCGCCCGTAAGCGCGACGCGCCCGTCCTCGGGCGCTTCCTCGAGCGCGGGCGTTCTGCGCCTGCCCCGCTTGGAAAGGCGCCCCGCGGGTAAGAAACAGCGCACCGCCTCAATGCAGCGGCAGTAATAGCGCTTCTTCATCCAGAGGCAGATCTCAATCGCATTCGCGTCGAGTGAAATCTCTTCGTCGACGCGCGTCACATACTTGAGTCCCTTGACCCCCTCGCCCGGCTCGTCCTTGACCGCCGCGACGAAAGCCGCCCGCTCGCGGTTGCCCGCCGCGAAAGGCGCGAACACGCGCGCACCGACAGCCACGCCGTCGAAAGCACAGCCGTAGGTGTAAAGGGAATCGGTGCGGTCGGTATCGTTGTCGACGATCAGATCAAGGTACAGCATGATCCGCCGCAGTCGCTTTTTTGGCGGCTGCATCGGCGAAACGGCAGCCGCAACCCGTCTGCCGATACAACCCGTATCGCTTCGAAAGCTCAACGGAGCGCCAATACCCGTCCCTTTTCTTGAAATCCTCCGCGAGGAAGCCTATGCGATAGCGCAGGCCGATCTCCCGGCCGATGCGCGTGATCGTTTCATAATCCTTGTGCGGGCTTACCGTCAAGGT
>JAITAX010000048.1 GCA_031283865.1 Eubacteriales Family XIII. Incertae Sedis bacterium | reverse complement strand
CACGAACTCAAGACGCCGCTGACCGCCATCTCCGGCTACGCGGAAATTCTGTCGAATGGGCTTGCCGGCGGGGAGGACGCGCCGCGTTTCGCGCGGATCATCTACGCGGAGGCGCAGCGCATGATTGAGCTGATCGACGACATCCTCATGCTGTCCAATCTGGACGAGGGCGGCAGGGAACTGCCGAAAGAGCGGATCGACCTGCGCGATTTGGCGGAAGAGGCCGCGCGGCGCGCAGGCGAGGCGGCGGCCAAGCGAAAGCTCGACGTTGTCTTCGACGGCGAGCGCGCGGAGATCTTGGGCATTCGCCGCGTACTCGACGAAATGCTGACAAATCTTCTCGACAACGCGGTCAAGTACAACGTCGACGGCGGGCGGATCGACGTTTCGGTCAAAAAGACGCCGGAGGGCGTCGCGCTGGTCGTCGCCGATACGGGGATCGGCATTCCGCATGAGGAGCAGGAGCGCGTGTTCGAGCGCTTCTACCGCACGGAGAAGAGCCGCAACAAGGCCGCGGGCGGTACGGGTCTCGGCCTTTCCATCGTGAAGCACGGCGCTCTGCTGCACGAGGCGAAGATCCGCGTGCAGAGCGACGGAACGCAGGGAACGCGCATCACGCTGCTGTTTTCCGAAGCGCGCTGAGCGGCGCGCTATCGCCGATCCCGATCTGCGGGGCGGCGCTTTTCCCGTTTCTCGCGCAGTTTTGTGAACCGCTTGATCAGCGGCGCGGTCCCGCCGCTCTTCTCGGAAAGCGTGTAGATCTCTAAGCGGTTCACGTCGCTGCGCAGCGCGTTGGCCTGCTCGGCTGAGATGTCCTCCCGTTCGAGGAATTGATGTATCACGCGGCGTTCGACGTAGAAGCCGTTGATCAGCGCGTCCTCATATCCCGGTTGCAGGCGCTCGTAGAGCGCCCGGCCAAACATGCCGCTTTCGATCTCGGCGCCCTTAGAGAGCCTTTCGTGCAGCATCCGATCCGCCAGCCTCTCCGGCAGATTTCCGCGTTCGGCGCGCAAAGCTTTCGAGAGCAGGGCGGCGTTCTTCACGAACTGTTCTCGCACGGCAAGGCGGCGGTCCTCTTCAAACAGCCTGAGCATACGCTTTCGACTGCCGAAGCGCGAAAAGAAGAAAGACAGCGCGGCGTGCGCCGCCGCCCCGCGAAGCCTGTCGCTGTAGACGAAAAACAGCAAGTCGCACAGGTCGCGGCAGAGGGTCTCGTCGATCTCCCCCCGCTCCAAGCTCTCCTTTACGATTTTGTTTTCCGTTCGGTACATGAAGCGCCACAAGTCCCTTACGGCCCTCCGTTCGCGCCTGTCGTACTCCGCGTCCTCTATGCCCCTGATGCGTTCCTTGTAATGCTTGATGACGGCGCGGGCGGCGGCGTTCTTGTCGTTGCCGCCGGCCTTTCCTCGGAGCTGTTCCTTGAGCTGCGCGATCACTTCACGCAGGATGGCGATGCGCGTGTCGCGCTCGGATCTGTCCCGTTCCGCTGTGTCGGCGACGACCGGCAGCAGGAGCATAGCCACGAGCAGCGAGAGTATGATGGCGCCCGCCGTGACGAAGAGCAGCAGCGATCTGTAGGGAAAAGGGAGGCCGTTTCCATAGTACAGGGGCAGGGCAAAGGCGGTTGCGAGACTGACGGCGCCCTTGACGCCGGACAGTGTCAGCAGCAGCGTGTTTTTCAGCTTCACGCGGAGCGTGTCCCCGACGACGTCAGCCGCGAAGACGGCAAGGCTCAAGAAGCGCACCGCGAACAGGATCAGCGTGACGAGTACGGCGCACAGCGCCGGGAAGAAAAACGTATAGGCCGCGTCGTTCCGTATCTCCGCGAAGATGCCCGGCAATTGCAGCCCCAGCAGCAGGAATACGAGCGAATTCAGCGTGAAGCCGATCATATCCCACGTGACCTGCTTAGCCATGCCAAATTCCGCCTCCGAAAGCTCCGCTTTCCGAAAGGGTTGCGTCTGCCGCGCGCCGGCGGTCACCGCGGCCAGCACGCCGGACATCCCGAACTCTTCAGCGAACATATAGCAGAGAAAGGGCATCATGATCTCTATGAGCATGTAGGCGCCCGTACTGCGCACGGAGAGTTTCTTTAGCGCATCGACGGCCAAGCGTTCGACGGAGGAGAGGACGAAGCCGACCAGCACGCCGCCCAGAGAGGCGAGCAGCAGATCCGTGAAAGCCGTATAGAAAGAGAAGCCGCCCGTGAGCAAGGCGGCCACGGAGAAGCGAAACGCGATCAGGCCCGACGCGTCGTTAATCAGGCCCTCACCTTTCAGCGCGTTCTGCAGGTTTTCGTGAATCTTGATGCGCGAGGACAGGGAGAAAACCGCGACCGCGTCCGTGGGTCCGAGGATCGCCCCGAGCGCGAAGCAGGCCGCGACCGGTATGCCGGGGATCAGCAGCTTGACCGCGCCGCCGACCGCAAAGACGGTGATGAACACAAGGATGAACGCCATCAAAAACACCGTCTTGCGCAGTTCCCACAGCGAATAGATATCGGACTCGTCCGCCTCACGAAAGAGCAGCGGCGCGATCACGAGGACCATGAACAGCTCCGGCTCCAGATCGAGCTTGAACTCCGGCGTGAGCAAAGCCATCAGACAGCCGAAGACGATCTGGATCAGCGTCAGCGGAAGCATGGGGAAAAGACTGCCCAGTATGTTTGACAGGACGATTGCGAACAGAACGCCTATGATTACAGAGGTGATCTCCATCGGCAGGCTTGCCCCTTTCCGGCCCGAAAGCACAAAGCCGCGCGGACCTGCGCGCGCAAACGGCTCCTCAATCCCGGGACTCGCCGTGCACAATGTTCTCGCGGCAGAGCGCAATCACTTCCCGCGTCGTCACGGTGTTTTCGAAAATATGCCGCGACATGCGGTTCGCAGCCGTCGTGTAGAAGCTGTTGCCCGAAAAAAACGCGCCCGGCTCGTCTGCGGCGACGATGCCGCCGTCGAAGAAGAGCGCGCAGATGTCCGCATACCGCGCGCAAAATTCCACGTCGTGCGAAACCATCAGGATCGTCTTTCCGCGGGAGATCAAGGCCCGCAGGATTATGGCGAAACGCTGCTTGAAATGGTTGTCGAGGCCCTTGGTAGGCTCATCGAGGAGCAGTATCCGCGATTCCCTAAGCAGAATCAAACCCAGCGCGACGCGTTGCTGCTCTCCCGCGGAGAGTTCTTTTGGCTCTCGACCGAGCAGATCATCCAGCGTCAAAAGCGCCGTGACAGCCGCGATCTGCCCCTCTTTCTCATACTGCGCAAAAGCGTTCCCCTCTCGATTGACGAGACTGTCAAACGCGGACAGGAAGTTCTGCATGACCGTGCCGTCTGTGAACAGCAGGCTCTGGTTCTGCGGCAGGAGGCTCACCGCGCCGGCGTCCCGGTCCTTTGCGGAATGTTTTTTGACCTCCTTGCCGTCTATGAGGATCTTCCCGCGGTAGGGTCCGAGCTGCCCGCCGATCAGCCTGACAGCCGTGCTCTTCCCGACGCCGTTTCCGCCGACGATGCAGAAGAGCGTTTCTTTCGGGACCGTCAGATTGAGATCCTTGATTACGTCGCTTCCGTTCTTGTCGTAACGGAAACGCAGATCCTTGAGTTCGACGGCCGGTTCGCTCTTATCCGGCGCCACGCAGGGATGCGCGCGATCCAAAAACGCGATCCCGTAGTTCGTTCTGCTTTCCTCCGCCGCGTGATCGCGGGAGCGCTCGACGGCGCGCTTGGTGGGCGGCTGCTCCCGAAACAGATCTGAGAGCCATTCCCTGCCGTCCCGCACCGTGATCGGAAAACCCATGCTGCGCAGGGAACCCGTCTCTGAACGCCGCCATTTGATCGCCGCGTCCTGCTCCAATTCCAAAAACACCTGCATGGGCGCCGGCATCGCGAGCACCATATCGTGCTTGAGCTGCATCAGGGTGACGCCCACGCGTTTCGGCGGCGCGTCGACGACGATCTTTCCGCGATCCAGAACGACGGCCCTGTCGGACATCGGAAAGACCTCCTCCAGCCGCTGCTCGGATATGATGACCGCCGTTCCCGTCTCCCGGTTGATCTTCCGCACGGTGTCAAGGAAGTCGCGGGCGGCGATCGGATCGAGCTGCGCCGTGGGTTCGTCCAGAAGCAAGACCTCCGGCTGCAGCGACATCGCGGCGGCGAGCGTCAGCATCTGCTTCTGCCCGCCGGAGAGCGCGGAAACGTCTTGATGAAACCAGGATTGCATACCGAAGAAGCTAACCATTTCGGCCACGCGCAGCGAAACGATGCGCTCGTTCAGACCGAGACGCAAAAGCCCCGCGGACAGTTCGCTCCGCACTGAATTTGTCGCGATTTGGCTGTCCGGATCCTGCATCACATGCCCGATTCGCCGCATCTGTTCCAACGGCGGGATCATCTCGACCGGGCGGCCGAAGAAAGTAATGCGCCCGCTGCCGACGCCGGGCGGCGCGAGCATCGTTTTTAGGCTGCGCAAAAGCGTGCTTTTGCCGCTGCCCGACTTACCGCAGAGCGTAACAAACTCCCCCTCACGAACGACGAGTTCAATGTCGTCCAAGGCGGGGGTTTCCCGATTGCGGTATGTAAATGTAAATCGCTTTATCGTAAATGCGTCCATGTGCGACGCCTCCCTGCGAGCCTCGCTTGATTCCCGCTCCTGCGACAAGCGACGGCGAACGCCCCGCTCAGCGCGCGCCGAGCCAAATGCCGTCCGCAATCCGCGAAGCGGCGATGCCGGCGCTCGAAAATTCCGCGATATCCGAATCCGCGTCGGGCGGCGCGTCCGTTTCGGCCGGGTTCGGAAAGAAGAACAGGAACACGGCGATCAAAAACAGCAGCAGGATGATCATATGGATCGCTTTCTTGCTGACGCCCCTCTGCGGTCCTGCGTCATAATTGAATTTTCGAGGCTTCCTTTCTTTGTAATACATGGTCTTTATTGCCTCCGACTTGCGCGTGCGGCGCAACGGTGCGTGCGGCGCGGCAACGCGGCGGCGGGCATCCCGCGCTTCGCCGTCCGGCGCCTATATCCGCACGCTCACATTGGGCTGCGCGTAGCGCACGGCCGTCGCCATATCGTGCAGTTCCCCCGGCGTATACGGCGAAACCGCCTCCGGCGCATTCACATCCACGACGCGAAGCGCGCCGTCCTCCGTCACGGGCCTATAGAGCTGCAATACGAAGCGCTCGAGCCGCGGCAGCGACTCCGCCATCTCCGCAAGCTTTTTCACCGTAATCTGCGGGACCATCG
>JAITAX010000023.1 GCA_031283865.1 Eubacteriales Family XIII. Incertae Sedis bacterium | reverse complement strand
CTACAATCTCGCCCATTCCAAGGCGCTGGAGATGAAACTGAACGGCGTGAAAGTATTCACGGGCGTTGCGCTCACGAAAGAACTGGCGGAGCGGGAAGCGCCGGACGTCCTCGTCATTGCGGTGGGCGCTGAGGCCGTCATACCGCCGATCCCCGGCATCGACAACCCCAAGGTCGTCGTGGCGAACGATCTCTCGGAGGACGGAATATTGATCGGGCAAAGGGTCGTCATACTGGGCGGCGGACTTGTGGGCTGCGAAGCCTCCGTACATCTCGCGCAGGAGGGCAAGGCCGTCACGGTGATAGAGATGCTGCATGACGTCGCCGTGGACGCGAACGCGAAGCACAGGCCGATTTTGCTTTCGGAGATGAAGAAGTGGGGCGTCGTCGTTTCGGTCAAGACGCAGGGGCTTCGCATCACGGACGAGGGGCTGACAGCCCGGCTCGAAACGGGTGAGGAAAAGCTCTTCCCCGCCGATACGGTCCTCGTGGCGGTGGGGCAGCGGCCCCTGCGCGCCGCGGTGGATGAACTGCTCGACGCGGCGCCCGAGGTGATGCAGGTGGGCGATTGCGTGCGACCGCAGAAAGTGACGGAGGCGCTGCGGCGCGGCTACTACGCGGGCTTGGATATCTAAAGGCTGTTCGCGCCTGAACCGCCGCGCGGCTCGCCCGCGGCGGCAGCTTGAAAATCACGCGCGCACGCCTGCGCGCGTTGCTACGTCAAATATTCCCGCAGTTTGGTCAATATCTCGTCCAAGTTCAGCGGTTTGCCTATATGGCTGTTCATGCCCGCCTCCAAACATCGTTCAATGTCGTCGCGGAACACGTTGGCCGTCATTGCGATGATCGGAATTTCTTTCGCGTGCGCGGTGTCGAGCGCGCGAATCCGCCTTGTGGCTTCGTAGCCGTCCACCTTTGGCATCTGCAAATCCATGAAGATAATGTCGTAGCGCGCGGGCGCCTCGCGGAATATCTGTAAGGCTTCCTCGCCGTTTTCCGCGCAGTCGATCACAAGGCCCGTCGGTTCCAGCAGGGCCAGCACGATTTCGCGGTTGATCTCCATGTCCTCGACCAGCAGGACGCGGCGCCCGCTGAAATCGCTCGCCGCCTCCCGGCCCGCGTCCTCACTCCGTGCGTCCTCGCTCCGTGCGGCCCCGGCCCGCGCTTCCGCAAGCTCCGGCGCCGGCTGTGCGCCCGCTTTCGCGCCGCGCCGCAGCTGTATCGTGAAAGCAAAGATCGAACCCTTTCCAAGCTCGGATTCGATCCATATGCGACCGTCCATCATCTCTACGATGCGCTTTGAGATCGCGAGTCCGAGGCCCGTGCCGCCGAATTTGCGCGAGGTGCTGCTTTCGGCCTGTTGAAAGGAGGTAAACAGCAGCGCTTGCTGCTCTTCGCTGATGCCGATGCCCGTGTCGCCGACCTCGATGCAGAGGGTGCAGGCCCCGTCCGTTTCATCTTTAAGCCGCGCTTTCAGCCAAATCGTACCGTTCTCCGGCGTGAATTTTGTCGCGTTGGAAAGCAGGTTTGTGATTACCTGCGTCAGTCGCTGGTCGTCGCCGATCAGCCTGCGCGGGATATTCTCGTCTATGTGCAGGGAAAAATGCTGGTGTTTCTCTTCCATGCGGAAGTTGTTGACGTTGATCGCTCTCGTCAGCGGGTCCTTGAAGTCAAATTCTGCGAAAGAAAGTTCCAGTTTGTTCGCTTCGATCTTCGACATGTCCAGCACGTCGTTGATTACGCCCAGCAGATGCGCGGAGGCGCCCTCGATCTTCTCGAAAGCGTAGTTTTTTCGCGTGACGTCGTCGGCGGATTTTCCGATTGTAGTCATGCCGATGATGGCGTTCATCGGCGTGCGCATTTCGTGGCTCATGTTCGAGAGGAAATCGCTTTTTGCCCGAGAGGCGGCTTCCGCTTCGTCCTGCGCGCGGACGAGGCCCCGCATCATCTCGTTGCGTATGATGGCGTTGGCCAGCACGAGCGCGATGGGGAACAGACTGCGTTCTTCGTCGTCCGAAAACGCCCTGTCGGCGTGGCAGTTGTTGAACGCGACGGTGCCCCAAAACGTCCCGCGAAAGAATATGGGGAATACGAGCGTGGAGTATATGCTGAATTGCAGGAGAAAGGCGCGCTCCTCCGGCGAATAGTCCTTGGAAACGCACTTTATGGGTTGCTCCGCCGAAAGCCGCTCCCACCATCCCGGCAGCGTTTCCCGGTAAGGAAATTCCACGATGTCCTGAAAGATGTTCAGGTTCACGCGCTCCTCGATGTCCGGCGTATTGAAAAATTCGGAAACCTCAAGCATAAAGGCCGGCCCGTCGTCCTTTTGGACGTTTTTCCAAACGGCCACGCAGTCGACCTCCATATTCTTCGCCACGGGCCCCATGCCGTCGCGCAGGGCGGCCTCGGGCTCGTCCACATTCAGGTCGAGCAGGGCTGTCGCCACGCTCTGCATCGAGTGAAGCAGCATGTCGGACTTGCTTTTCTCATTGAGGAAGATGCGGTTTTGAAACGCGACGATGGCGGCGATGAAGAAGCCCGAAACGAGCAGCGACTGGATGTTGTCGAGGTACTGCATGGGTCCCGAAAGTTCTTTCACGAGCGCGTTGAACGGCGGCATGGCTGAGGCCGCATAGCAGGTGATTACCCAGAGGATGTGGGTAATGAGGAAGAGGACGCGCGCCCGGCCTTTCGACAGGAAGAAAATCAGCACGATGGACATTGTAAAATAGGACGATATACCGCTCTGCATACCGCCCATTGCGAACAGCGCGGCGGGCAGCAGTATGTCGCACAGGGAAAACAAGACCAGCCATGCGCCGATTCTGTGTTTGTTGCAGACATTGCAAAAGATGAACAGGGCGGATACGGAAATGACGATGCACGTCAGCACGAGAACGATGGCGAGGCCGCTTCGCATAGCGATGCGCGTGAAAATCGCGGCGATTACGGCGATCACGCCGATAATGCACACCATGTTGACCGTGCGCGCCTCCAAAGACAGGTTCTCGGAAAATATATAACGATTGATTAAACGTTTCAATTTCTGCATCGTATCTATGCCCTCCATACATCACGGATATATTCATCCGCCTTTAGCATTATACGTGTTGCACAGCTCGTTTGTCAATCGAAATATGGGACGCCCGGGACACCCACGGGACGCCCGGGACACAAGAATCCGGTGATTTTCGCGAAAAAGAAAAATGGGCGCGAGGATATTTACGCGAGCCGGGGTTTCATCGTTTGAACCTGTATCCCGCGCCTCGGACCGTTTGGATGTGCTCGGGTTTTGCCGGGTCCTGCTCGATTTTCTCCCGCAGTCTGCCGATATGAACGGCTACGGTCTTTGTGTCGCCGTAGGCGTCCATCCCCCAAATCCGCTCGTAGAGATGTTCCTTGCTGAACACGATTTCCGCGTTTGACGCAAGGAAATACAACAATTCATACTCTTTGTTTTTCAGTTCGGTCTCTGTGCCGTTCACAAAAACGCGGCGGGATTGCGGCTCGATGCGCAAATATCCGAAGTCCGGCGCCCGTTCATCCGCCCGCTTGTCAGCGCCTCGCTTTAACCGCTCGTATCGGGCGATGTGCGACTTGACGCGCGCCGCAAGCTCCGTCGGCGAAAACGGCTTTGAGATATAATCGTCCGCGCCAAGCCCCAGACCGCGAATCTTGTCAACGTCCGCAGTCCGCGCCGTAACCATGAGGACGGGTATGTCGATTTTGCCGCGAATTTCACGGCAGACAGCGAAACCGTCCTTGCCGGGCAGCATTCCATCAAGTACAATCAAGTCAAATTCGCCCGACAAGGCCGCCGACATGCCCTTGACGCCGTCCGCTTCAATCGTCACCGCAAAGCCGTCTATTTCAAGAAAATCCCGCTCAATCTCCGCGATTGCCGTGTCGTCCTCCACAATAAGAATCTTTTTCACGCCGTTTCCTCCGCGACCGGCAGGGCAATAACGATTATCAACCCGCCTTGCGGCGCGATTTCCGCGCTGATTTTGCCGCCCATGCGCTCGATGATTTTCGCGCTGATTGCCAGCCCCAAGCCGTTGCCCCTTGCGCTTCTCGACGGGTCCGCGCGATAAAACACATTGAACAGCTTGTCGAGGTCTTTCGGCTCCACGCCGGGACCGTCGTCGGCAATCCGAATCACGGCGTTTCCGCTTTCTGTCGCGCACGAAACGGACGCCGCGCCGGTTTCCGCCGTTTTGTACTTCGCGCTGTTCTCCAAAATGTTGACGAATACGCTTCGCAAAAGCGCGGCGTCGATATGCGCGGGCGCGGCCGGCAAAGGCTGCTTCAGTTGCAGGGTCAAGCCTTTGCGCGCGTATTCGGCGGCAAATCCCTTTGTTGTTTCCGAAACAAACCCGCCAAGCTCCACGCGTTCCGCGTGTATGGGGAACTCGCGCGTTTCCAGTTTGGAGAACAGGAATAATTGTTCGATAATGTGCTCCAAATCATCCGTTTTACTTTTGATTACGCCGATATACTTCTCGCGCCCCGCCGCCGTGTCCGCAACGCCTTTTTCAAGTCCCTCCAAGTACGCCTTGATTGCGGTCAGCGGCGTTCTCAGGTCGTGGGAGATGCCGGCGATAAGCTCACGGCGGCTTTCTTCGTCGTTTTGTCCGGCGGTTTCAAGATATTCAAGCCGCTCCGCCATTTGGTTGAAGTCGTCGCACACCGGGCCGAACTCGTCCTTACCGAGATAGGCGAGCCGAAAGGAGAGCTTTCCGTCGCGCACCTGCTTCATGCCGTAGGCGAGCGTGTCAAGCGGCGCGGTGATGCTGCTCGCTATACGGCGGGTTAAAAACAGGTTCGTTCCCAATATAATCCCCACCATAACGACGAGCATTGCGCCCCCGGCCCATAGAAATCCCGACAAACGCGCCGCGTTTTCCGTAAGCAGGCGCAGTTCGCCCGCGTCGCCGTCAATTCCCTCGAAAGACCGCGCCAAGACAAGGCTCATAATCGCGCTGAACACGATAAAGAGCGCGACGGGAATTATAATCATAAGGATATTCGACAAAAACAGCCGCCGTTTGACGGACATTTCTTTCACCTCACTTCGGTTTGAGCCGCGCCGCTTGCCCCAAGGTTTTTTTTATGCGACCGTCCGCCGCCTCTGCCCGATATACATGCCGAGCGACGCGAGGGCGATCACCGCGCCCATAAACACGAGCAGTGCGCCGTAATACGGAACAGGGAAGCCGAATACGTTGTAGACTTTGTACCCTGCAAAGACCTCGCCCACCAACGCGAAACTTGCCACGCCGAAATCCGAAAGCCATTGCAGCGCGCTTTGAATCCCCGTTCCGAGCGCGGCGATTCCGATGTTGAGAAACAGGACGAGCAGTGAAACTCCGAGCGCGGCCATTTGGCTTTTCAGCCGCGAGGAGATAAACGCGACAACCAGCGCGTAGACCGTGCCGGACAGCAATACCCACAGCGCGGAAACAAGCGTGAATTGCAAGTTGGTGAATCCGAACGGGGCGCGGACGTAGGCCGGAACCGAGCGCAGCGCGGCGTCCCAACCCTCCAATGTTCCAACCGCCAAAAACCCGAATCCGAACGTCGCCAAAAGATATATGCCGAGAAGAATCGCGGCGGTCACGGCGACAGCGCCGATTTTTGCCGTGACAATCTTGCGCCGCCCGTTGCGCGAACTCAGGATGAGGTTATCCATGCCGGTTGACGCTTCGCGGCTGAATACGGAAGATATGATGAATGCGAGCGGAATAAACAGGACGAACAGCATCAGGGTGTCGCCCCAGTTCGTGAATAGATTTCCCCATTCCACGGTATTGGCAAATCGCGGCTCTCCGAGCGCCGTTTCTTTATCGAGTTGATTCTTCACGCTCCTGTATTCAAACGTATTCGTTTTTCCGTCACGCGCAAGCTCGGTGAGCTTGCCGCGCAGGACGTTTACGCCGTAAGGCGCGGACAGACTGTCCGACGCCGCCCCGTTATGGTATTCGTTCACATAGCCCGTGTAATTGGCGTAGTCCACGTCGAATTTCAAGACGGGGTCGGACGACGTGCCGTAATAAATCATCTCCGGGTTGTCGCCAAAGCGGTCTTTCAACGCCTCATAGCTTTGCAGCGCCTCGTCGGCTTTTCGCGCGTCAAGCGGCCCGGTGACGGGCGCGGCGAGCGCGGAGTAGGTCTTGTAGGCTTCTCCGCTTCCGACGAGAAAGTAGGACGTGCCGAAACCGATGGCGGCGTAAACCACAGCCATAGCCGCCGCGATGAGCAGCGTTCTTTTATTGAACAGGAGCTTTCTAAGCTCAAATCCGAACAATGACATTTTTTGTTCCTCCCTTATGCCGCCGCGCGGAGCGGCAGGTAGTTGAATATATACAGGTAAGCGTCCTCCAGATTCGGTGCGGCGGGAACAGC